>CADBNU010000171.1 GCA_902796085.1 Heyndrickxia coagulans | reverse complement strand
CATTTTTAAGGGTTGACGATGTTGACATAATCTTTTTATTTCCAATCGTCAACCCTAATTTTTATTATCAATTGTTTATATATAGTAATCGTCGCAAACTGTGACAAATTATGCTAAAATGCAAAAGAGCTTACTTTTTAGTTTGGAGGGGAAAAGTTGCTTTATTATATGATTGCACTTGTCGTGATCGGCATTGATCAACTCACAAAATGGATGATTGTGAAATCAATGGAATTAGGAGAAAGTATTCCTGTAATTGAAAATTTTTTCTACATTACATCCCATCGAAATCGAGGTGCTGCTTGGGGTATACTACAGGGGCAAATGTGGTTTTTCTATATAGTAACGATCCTCGTTGTTATTTTTCTCATTTATTACATACAAAAACATGTGAAAGGTCAGCCCCTATTCGGTACAGCACTCGCCTTAATGTTAGGTGGAGCGATTGGAAACTTTATCGACCGTATATATCGGCAGGAAGTCGTTGATTTTCTCCATTTTAATATTTTTGGATATCACTTTCCAATCTTTAATATTGCGGATTCGAGTTTAACAATTGGTGTGTTTTTATTGATTATTTATATGATTTTTGATGAACGAAAGAAAAAGAAGGAGAAAGAAGATGGAGAAAGTTTATCATCTCGTAAGTGAAGAAGAAGCTGGTATACGCATTGATAAGTTGATAACAACTCTTGATGAAGAATGGTCAAGAACTCAAGTTCAAGAATGGATCAAGCAAGAAAATGTTCTTGTAAATGGTAATAAAGTAAAAGCGAATTACAAATGTGAACCGAATGATAAAATAGTGATTAATGTCCCTGAACCTGTACCATTAAATATTGAACCGGAAGAAATGGATTTGGATATCGTTTATGAAGATCGAGATGTCATTGTTGTGAATAAACCTCGCGGAATGGTCGTCCATCCTGCACCAGGGCATACATCTGGTACATTAGTTAATGGTTTGATGGCCCATTGTCAAGATTTATCAGGGATAAATGGTGTAATGCGACCAGGAATTGTTCACCGTATTGATAAGGATACTTCTGGTCTTTTAATGGTGGCCAAAAACGACCTAGCCCATGAAGCATTAGTTGAACAACTTGTTAAAAAAACAGTAACAAGAAGATATGAGGCTATAGTTCATGGGAATATACCCCATGATTTTGGGACGATTGATGCACCCATTGGACGTGATAAAACAGACCGGCAAAAAATGGCCGTTGTAGAAAATGGAAAGCATGCTGTAACTCATTTTAAAGTTATAGAACGTTTCAATGACTATACTCATGTCGAATGTCAATTAGAGACGGGAAGAACCCATCAGATTCGAGTTCATATGAAATATATTGGTCACCCATTAGCTGGAGATCCGAAATATGGTCCAAGAAAAACATTAGATATTGAAGGACAAGCATTACACGCAGGCGTATTAGGTTTTCATCATCCGCGAACGAAGGAATATTTAGAATTTAATCGTCCAGCACCAGAAGATTTCTGTCGTTTATTAGACTTTTTACATAAACGAAAATAAATGAATCGAATGATCAAAAAAACGTTGACAAAACGGTATGTAAACTTTATTCTAAAATAGAAAAGGAAATTGAACCTTTAAAGCAGTCCAGAGAGGCTGGGAAGGAGTCGGTACATAATGATAGTTATGGATACCTCCTGCTCTCTGTAGCAGGATTTTTTGTATAAAATGACTTTGGAGGGAATCCAATGCAAAAAGCGGTCGTCCTAGATGAACAGGCAATACGTAGAGCTTTGACACGTATAGCCCATGAAATTATTGAACGAAATAAAGGAATTGAAGATATTGTCATTGTTGGCATCCGTACACGCGGAATTTATTTAGCGAAAAGAATTGCTGAAAAAATTGAACAAATAGAAGGTGCTAAAATTCCAGTCGGTGAATTGGACATTACGCTGTATCGTGATGATCTGTCGATTAAAAGTGAGGATCAAGAACCGATTGTAAAAGGATCAGATATACCAGTTGATATAAAAGATAAAAAAGTCGTATTAGTGGATGATGTATTATACACTGGTAGAACCGTTCGCGCTGGTCTAGATGCGATTATGGATTTCGGTCGCCCTGCACAAATACAACTTGCAATATTAGTTGACCGTGGCCATCGTGAACTACCGATACGCGCCGACTTTGTAGGGAAAAATATCCCAACTTCTAGAACAGAACAAATTGTTGTTGAACTATTAGAAGTGGATGAACAAGACCAAGTAAGTATCCATGAAAAAAATTAAATATAAGGACCCTTTTAAAGACAGTCCAGAGAGGCTGGAAAGGGGGACGATATGAAGAGTGTAGCTCGTAGTCTATACTTTTTTAGTACAGACAAATTGCGATCTATCTTTTTGTATGACCTCTTTCCATCTGGAAAGAGGTTTTTTTGTATAAAGGAGGATTAAGTGAAAATTGAAAAAATTATTAACCGTTGATGACGTATCCGTATTGGAAATCGAAAGTATGTTACGGGATGCCAGTGAGTTTGCCAAAGGTAAACGTTGGAGACCGAAACAACAGATTTTTGTTGCGAACTTATTTTTCGAGCCGAGTACACGAACGAAAAGTAGTTTCGAAATGGCTGAACGCAAACTTGGTTTGGAAGTTATTCCTTTTGAAGCCGGAACCTCCAGTGTTTTAAAGGGAGAAACATTATATGACACAGTAAAAACATTACAATCAATGGGCGTAAATATGGTCGTTATCCGCCATGAAAAGGAACGTTATTTTGAAGAATTAAAAACTTGTCAAATTCCGATTATTAATGGCGGTGATGGATGTGGCAATCACCCAACTCAAACTTTACTCGACTTACTGACGATTAAACAAGAATTTGGCAAATTTAAAGATTTACAAGTATCCATCATTGGCGATATCCGTCATAGCCGAGTAGCTCGATCAAATGCAAATGCACTAACAAGACTTGGAGCAAAAATTCGTTTCTCAGGACCACCTGAATGGTTCGATGAGTCAATGAAGTGTTTTGGACCGTATGTAGAGATCGATGAAGCGATTTGTACGGCTGATGTTGTTATGTTGTTACGAATTCAACATGAACGACATGCGCAAACTTTAGGTTTGACAAAAGAAGAATACCATCAAATTTACGGCTTGACCATGGAGCGGGAAAAAAAGATGAAAGCAAACAGTATCATTATGCATCCAGCACCGGTAAATCGCAATGTGGAAATTGCATCAGAATTAGTGGAATGTAGTCGCTCTCGTATATTTAAACAAATGCGTAACGGGGTCTATGTACGGATGAGTGTATTAAAAAATATATTAGAAACATTTACGGAGGAGATCGGGTATGAAAATCATAATCAAAAATGGATGGCTCGTTAATCAAAAAGGTGACTTAGAAAAGAAAACGATTTGGATCAATAAAGGTGTGGTTGAAAAAATTTCCGACGAATTATCTGTAGAACACGAACAATACTACAAAGTTATAGATGCTGAAAATTGCGTTGTAGCACCAGGGTTTATTGATGTTCATGTCCATTTACGTGAACCAGGTGGTGAACAGAAAGAAACCATTGAAACAGGCACACTTGCGGCAGCCAAAGGTGGATATACGACAGTATGTGCCATGCCCAATACAAACCCAGTACCTGATACAAAAGAACAATTAGAATGGTTAAATCAAAGGATTGCAGAAACTGCCCATGTTCGTGTTCTGCCATATGCAGCAATAACGAAAAATTTAAAAGGTGAAACATTAAATGATTTTAGAGCTTTAACAGATGCAGGCGCATTTGCCTTTACCGACGATGGTGTTGGAGTTCAAACAGCTGGTCAAATGTACGAAGCGATGAAACAAGCAGCCAAATTAAACAAGTCTATTGTTGCCCATTGTGAAGATATGTCCCTTGTTTATTCCGGTGTAGTACATCAAGGAACAATTGATCAACGGTTACAATTACAGGGAATTCCATCCATTGCCGAATCAACTCAAATTGCACGGGATGTCTTATTAGCTGAAGCAACAGGATGTCATTACCATGTATGTCATATTAGTACAAAAGAATCGGTACGAGTTGTACGCGAAGCGAAAAGGGCTGGAATAAATGTGACAGCAGAAGTATCTCCACACCATTTGTTACTTTGTGAAGATGATATTCCAGGCAATCATAGCCATTTTAAAATGAATCCTCCTCTTCGTAGTAAGGAAGATAAGGAAGCGTTAATCGAAGGATTGCTTGACGGAACGATTGATTTTATTGCAACCGATCATGCACCACATACTGAAGAAGAAAAAGCGCTAGGGATGGAAAATGCTCCCTTTGGCATCGTTGGGTTAGAAACTGCATTTCCACTTTTATATACACATTTTGTTGAGACGAGGAAATTAACTTTAAAACAATTGATTGATTTGATGACGACAAAACCTGCAGAAGTGTTTCAGTTGCCATATGGCAAACTGGAAGAAGGAGCGATTGCCGATATAGTGTTACTGAACTTAAACTTGGAGAAAGTGATTAATCCGGACGAATTTGCCTCAAAAGGAAAGAATACACCATTTTCAGGATGGAATTGTAAAGGATGGCCAATTATGACGATTGCTACCGGAAAAATTGTATGGGAAAGAGAACTTGTCCAACAATAATTTCCAATAAAATTTTTAAATAATGGAATTTTTTATATAACAAAAGACATTGTCAATAGGGGGAATGACGTAAATGAAAAGAACAGATATTGAAACGATCTTAGTGATAGGTTCTGGTCCAATTATCATCGGCCAAGCAGCAGAATTTGACTATGCTGGTACCCAAGCCTGTTTAGCATTAAAAGAGGAAGGATATAGAGTCATTTTAGTGAACTCGAATCCAGCTACAATCATGACCGATCCGGAAATTGCAGATCGAATTTATATTGAACCACTGACCGTAGAATTTTTAACACGTATTATTCGAACAGAACGACCCGATGCACTTCTTCCAACACTTGGCGGACAGACGGCTTTAAATTTAGCGGTCGAATTAGCGGAATCTGGCATTTTAGAACAATTTCAGGTAGAAATTTTAGGTACGAAACTTTCTTCAATTCAACAAGCTGAAGACCGCCAACAATTTCGCGATTTAATGGAAAAAATCGGCGAACCTGTACCTGAAAGTGCAATTGTCCATAATTTAGAGGAAGCCTATCAGTTTGTTGAGAAAATTGGGTTTCCTGTCATTGTACGTCCAGCATTTACACTAGGTGGAACTGGGGGTGGAATTTGTAATAATAAAGCGGATCTCGTTGAGATTGTCACAAATGGATTAAAACTAAGTCCCGCTCACCAAGTTTTACTAGAAAGAAGTATTGCCGGATATAAGGAAATTGAATTTGAAGTTATGCGTGATTGTAAAGATCAAGCGATTGTTATTTGTGATATGGAAAATATCGACCCAGTTGGTATTCATACTGGTGATTCCATTGTCGTATCACCTAGTCAAACATTATCTGCGGAAGAAAGAGAACTTTTACGTCGTGTTTCATTAAAGATTATTCGTGCATTGGAAATTGAAGGGGGCTGCAACGTACAAATTGCGCTTCATCCAGACAGTTTGCAATATTATCTTATTGAAGTGAATCCGCGGGTTAGTCGTTCATCCGCTTTAGCATCGAAAGCAACTGGATTTCCTATCGCCAAAATCGCAAGTAAAATAGCAGTCGGAATTACGCTGGATGAAATGACAAATCCTGTTACAGGAACAAATTTAGCGATGTATGAACCGCAACTAGATTATGTAATTACGAAAATACCGCGCTTTCCTTTTGATAAATTCGAATCGGCCCATCGAACATTAGGAACACAGATGAAAGCAACTGGAGAAGTAATGGCGGTTGGAAAAAACTTTGAGGAATCGATATTAAAAGCGGTTCGTTCTTTAGAAGCTAAAGTATACCATTTAGAATTACCTGAAATCGAAGAACTTGATGAAAAAGTAATCGAAAAACGGATAAAAAAAGCAGGCGATGAACGTTTATTCTATATTGGTGAGGCATTAAGAAGGGGTTTTTCCATAGATACGATTCATCAATGGAGCAGCATTCATAAATTTTTTCTGCAAAAATTTTTAAATATCATTCAATTAGAAAATAAATTAAAACAAAATGTAAACAATATAGAAGTTTTAAAGGAAGCGAAAGAGCATGGTTTTTCCGATAAAACGATCAGCCGAATTTGGAACTTGCCAGAAATAGACGTTTATCATCTACGAAAACATCATGGCATTCTGCCAATTTTTAAGACGATACAACCGTGCGTAGAAGAAAAAGAAGCAGTGAACTCCTACTATTACAGTACTTTTGATAAGGAAAATCAATCAATCCGAACTGATAAAGAAAGTATATTAGTCATCGGCTCAGGACCGATTCGCATCGGTCAAGGGGTTGAATTTGATTACGCAACAGTCCATTCAGTTTGGGCAATTAAAGAGGCGGGTTATGAAGCGATTATTATAAACAACAATCCAGAAACGGTATCAACAGATTTCAGTATTTCGGATAAATTGTATTTTGAACCGCTAACCATTGAAGATGTAATGCATGTGATCGAACATGAGCAACCGAAGGGCGTTGCAATTCAATTTGGAGGACAAACGGCAATTAATTTAGCAGCACAGCTGGCAGAACGAGGCGTTCATATACTTGGTACAAGCTTACAAGATTTGGATCGGGCTGAAAATCGAAAGTTATTTGAACAAATGTTGCAGGAAAACGAAATTCCACAACCGAAAGGTAATACAGCACTTAGCGTTGATGAAGCTGTGCAAATTGCAAACGAGATCGGGTATCCGGTACTTGTACGACCTTCCTATGTTTTAGGGGGAAGGGCTATGGAAATTGTTTATCATGAAAAAGAACTTTTACACTATATGGAACATGCTGTCAAAGAAAATCCTGATCAACCCGTTTTAATTGATCGTTATTTAATAGGAAAAGAAATTGAGGTTGATGCAATCAGTGATGGAAAGGATGTCTTAATCCCTGGCATTATGGAACATATTGAACGGGCAGGAGTTCACAGTGGTGATTCGATTGCCGTATATCCACCACAAAGTATTTCACAAGATATTCAAAATAGGATTGTGGATTACACTATTAAACTAGCAAAATCATTAAATATTAAAGGTTTACTAAATATCCAATTTGTCGTTTCTCAAGATGAAGTGTTTGTCATTGAAGTAAACCCACGTTCAAGTCGAACTGTCCCGTTTTTAAGTAAGATTACAAATATTCCAATGGCGAGAATTGCCACGAACATAATGTTAGGTAAAACATTAGAACAATTAGGGTTTAAGACGGGAGTAATCCCAGTCCATGATGGTGTATTTGTAAAGGTTCCGGTCTTTTCCTTTGCCAAACTTCGCAGAGTCGATATTTCATTAGGACCCGAAATGAAATCAACTGGTGAAGTGATGGGGAAAGATAAAACGTTGGAAAAAGCGCTATATAAAGCCCTTGTAGCATCCGGTATGAAAATAAAAACGTACGGATCCGTTATTATGACAATCGCAGATAAAGATAAGGAAGAAGCGAGTGTTTTAGCAAAACGATTCCAAAAACTTGGTTATCAAATTTTAGCAACGAAAGGGACTGCCAAGTATTTACAGAAAAAAAATATTTCTGCTATACCTATCGATAAAATCAGTGACAACGGACAAAACAATTTACTTCACATGATTCGCAGCGGTCAAGCACAACTTGTCGTCAACACCTTAACAAAAGGAAAAGAAGTGGAACGAGATGGATTTAAAATTCGAAGAGAGGCTGTAGAGAATTCCGTTCCTTGTTTAACCTCCTTGGATACAGTTGATGCAATTTTAAATGTTCTCGAATCAATCATATTTTCTGTTAGCCCGATTGCTTCATCAAAGAAAAACAGGGAGCTGGTTTATCAATGATAACCGTTGAAAAGATGGTAGTAGAAGCACAGATAGAAATTGCAAAAAACATTTTTAAATTAGTTTTATTTGGTGATCTTGTATCCAAAGTAACAACACCAGGTCAATTTGTAAACGTAAAAATTACCGATAGCACAGATCCGATATTACCAAGACCCATAAGTATCGCTCATGTTGATCAAGATAAACAACAATTGGTATTAATTTATCGAATTGAAGGAAAAGGAACTGAACTTTTATCACGTAAACAAAAAGGGGATGTACTTACAATCATCGGACCGCTAGGAAATGGTTTTCCCATTTACGATATGAAACGGGGGCAAAAGGCTTTGCTTGTCGGTGGTGGTATTGGCACACCACCTTTACTTGAATTGTCAAAGCAATTGGTGATGCGCGGAATTGAAGTTATCCATGTCCTCGGTTTTCAAACAAAAGAAGGGGTGATTTTGCAAAATGAGCTCCAACATTTTGGGAAGACGTATCTTGCAACAGAAGATGGATCGGTCGGCATGAAAGGTTTTGTCACAGATGTCATTGAGCAATACCAAATCACCTTTGACCGGCTTTATACATGTGGGCCAACCCCCATGCTAAAGGCGTTAGAAGCAAATTTTCCAGAAAAAGAAATCTTTATGTCGCTTGAGGAACGTATGGCTTGTGGGATTGGTGCTTGCTATGCATGTGTTCGACATACTTGTAACCAAGATGATGATTTAGGATATAGAAAAATTTGTAGTGATGGTCCAGTATTTCGTTCCGGGGAGGTTGTCTTATGAGTCGCTTAAATGTATCTTTACCGGGCTTACAATTAAAAAATCCAATCATGCCTGCTTCTGGATGTTTTGGTTTTGGAAGAGAATTTGCTGAACTGTACGATCTAAGTACCTTAGGAGCAATCATGATCAAAGCAACAACTGTTGAACCGCGCTTTGGTAATCCAACACCGCGAGTTGCTGAAACATCTGCTGGCATGTTGAATGCGATCGGACTACAAAATCCTGGTTTAGAAAAGGTAATCGGCGAAGAATTGCTGTGGTTGAGCCAATTTGATGTTCCTATTATCGCCAATATTGCTGGTATGACCGTTGACGATTATATTCATGTTGCTCAAGAAATATCTACAGTTTCAAACGTAAAAGCATTAGAATTAAATATTTCATGTCCAAATGTAAAACAAGGTGGGATTACTTTTGGGACTGTGCCAGAAGTAGCAAAGGAAGTAACAGAACAAGTAAAAGCAGTATCAGATGTTCCAGTATATGTCAAATTATCTCCAAATGTAGCAGATATTAAAGAAATGGCAAAGGCTGTTGAAGAAGGCGGAGCGGACGGAATTACGTTAATTAATACTTTGACAGGTATGCGAATTGACGTAAAAACAGGAAAACCAATTCTTGCAAACATTACAGGTGGCTTATCTGGCCCAGCGGTTAAACCAGTGGCTATTCGGATGGTTTATGAAGTAAGTCAAACCGTTAATATCCCTATTATTGGCATGGGCGGTATTCAAAGTGCAGAAGATGTTTTAGAGTTTTTTTATGCAGGCGCAAGTGCTGTAGCTGTCGGCACAGCCAATTTTGTTGATCCCTTTATTTGTCCCAAAATTATTAACGATTTAGAAAAATTATTAGACAAATATCAAATTCATCACATTACCGACATTATAGGAAGGAGCTGGGCTTAATGGAATATCCGGTTATTATTGCGCTTGATTTCCCAAATAAAGAAGAAACGCGAACATTTTTAAAAAAATTTTCCGATGAAAACCTTTTTGTTAAAGTAGGAATGGAATTATTTTATCAAGAAGGTCCAGAAGTTATTAAAGAGATTAAAGCATATGGTCATAAGATTTTTTTAGATTTAAAATTACATGACATTCCGAATACCGTTTACCGAACTATGAAAAGATTAGCGTGTTTAGATGTCGACTTAGTCAATGTTCATGCTGCTGGTGGCAGTGAAATGATGAAGGCGGCTATTGAAGGACTAGCAGAAAATTCAAGAGGAGAGCGACCGAAATGTATTGCTGTAACACAATTAACGAGTACATCGGAAGATCAAATGCGACGTGAACAATTAATTGAAAAAAGATTAATTGACTCTGTTTATCATTATGCAAAACTAGCTAAGGACTCAGGCTTAGATGGGATTGTGAGCTCTGTTCATGAAGCAAAGTTAATTAGAAGTATAGATGAAGACTTGATCATCATTACTCCTGGAATACGTTTAGCTTGTGATCAGGATGGGGATCAAAAACGCGTTGCTGACCCAAGATTTGCTCGTTTACAGGGAGCAACAGGGATTGTTGTCGGCCGTTCCATTACGAACAAAAAAGACCCTTATCAAGCATATTTAACAGTGAAAAAGGAATGGGAGTTGGTTGAATCATGAGTATCGAACAATTTTTAGCAGATAAATTATTGGAAATAGGAGCCATTTCGCTTAATCCGAATGAACCGTTTTTATGGGCTTCTGGTATAAAGTCACCAATTTATTGTGATAACCGATTAACATTAGGTTATCCGACGTTACGAAAAGAAATTGCCAATGGAATGGCAAAATTAATTAAGACGCATTTTTCCGATGTTCAGTTGATTGCAGGTACAGCAACAGCCGGTATTCCACATGCTGCCTGGGTTTCGGACATCATGAATTTACCGCTTTGTTATGTACGATCCAATGTCAAAGGTCACGGCAAAAAGAATCAGATTGAAGGAAAGTATTTTACTGGACAAAAAGCCGTTGTCATAGAAGATTTAATTTCAACTGGAATAAGTTCGATCAAAGCGGCCCTCGCTTTACAAGAAGCAGGCGTGGAAGTATTAGGTGTCGTTTCCATTTTTACATATGAATTACCAGTCGCAGATGAGCAATTTAAACAAGTTGGGATCCCTTATCATTCATTAACAACATTTACAACACTTTTGGATACAGCCACCACAAGTGGAAATATAACTGAGCAGGAAAAACAATTTATTTTGAAATGGAAAGAAAACCCGAAAACATGGGGGGAATGAATCAAATATAAGTCACCTTTATCGCCCGATAAGCAGAATGTCTTTCACATGGAAAAAACGGAGGAAAAAATCCGGGTGAAATGTCCGCAATCAGCCTTCTCGAGGAAAGAAATATCCTCGAGAGGCCATCATTGAAAAATCAGTGCTGTATATTTACTAGAAGTTATTTTTAGGACAAAGCTAATAAAAATATAACCAAAAAAGGATCAATAACTTCCACCATTTACAAAAGCATCTATTTTTACGAACCTTCCGAAAAGACCACTATTCCGTGAATTTCCCTAAAACCTTCTATCTTTATCTATGCCATTTTTAATTGAGCAACTAATTCGATATTTGGTGTTACATACATCGTCTGTTGGTGATCATAAATGACAAAACCTGGTTTTGCGCCACTAGGTTTCCGGACATATTTTACTTTTGTATAATCAACCGGAACTTGACTCGATTCGCGTGCCTTACTGAAGTATGCTGCAAGCATCGCTGCTTCTAACAATGTTTGTTCAGAAGGGCTAGTCGATCGAATGACAACGTGGGAACCAGGGATATCTTTTGTATGTAACCAAACTTCTTCTTTTTTTGCTAATTTCGTTGTTAAGTAATCATTTTGTTTATTATTTTTGCCTACTAAAATTAAAGTCCCGTCCGTAGCTTTATATTTTTCTAAGACAGGGGTTGTCTTTTGGTTCTTTGTTTTTTTAGTATTTCGTTTTTTAATGATCCCTTGTTCCGCTAACTCTTCTTTAATTTCTTCAATATCCTTTGGTGCTGCCGATTCAATTTGTTGTAAAACATTTTCTAAATACAGTACTTCTTCTTTTGTTTTTTCAATTTGTTCACGAACAGCGACAACAGCATGCTTTCCTTTTTGATATTGATTGAAATACCATTGTGCATTTTCGGAAGGTGTTTTATGCGGATTTAAGGGAATTGTGATCGGTTTATTTTCATCGTAATAATTTTCAACGGTAATTTCTTCCATTCCTTTATCCACCATATACAAATAAGCTGTTAAAAGCTCACCATATCGTTGATATTTTGAACTATTTTCCGCCTCTTTCAGATCCGCCTCTAACTTTTTCATTTTAGTATAATTTTTATCAATTTCATTTTTTAATCGCTTCTCCAGATCGCCGGCTAACTGTTTCACACGATCCCGTTCGGCTTTTCCGTAATAATAGGCATCCAGCAATTTGCTTAATGAAGAAAAAGTTTTCCGTTTTCCTTCGACATGTTCTAATGGAATATAATAAAAGACTTCTTTTTTATCACTTTTTATAAGCGTTGGTTCAACATAATCACTTTTTACACATTCCATTAATTTAATAAAACTTTTCGGTAATGTAATTCGATTGGCAATTTCGGCATTATAGATGACTTCTTTCGCAAATAGTGGTGATATACCAGCAAATTGTGCAATGATCTGTTTGTCTAATTTTCCACTATTAAAATCTATCTGTTGTAAAACATCTTTTTCTGTTGCTTTAAAAGGATTCATTTTATTTTGTTCTGGCGGATATATATATTCATGGCCAGGTAAAATAGCCCGGTGACGATTAACAGCATAGGAAATATGTTTAATAGATTCTAATATCATATTTCGTTCATCATCGACGAGAATGATATTGCTGTGACGTCCCATAATCTCAACAATTAAGTTTTTATAAGAAATATCACCAAGTTCATTTCTACCTTTTATTTTGAAAATAATAATCCGATCTAATCCTACTTGATAAATATCCTCTATAAACTGTCCTTCTAAATGTTTTCTCAACATCATACAAAACATGGGTGCTTCCTTAGGATTTTCCACCGTTTCATACGTAATTTGTACTCGAGCATATGAAGGGTGGGCAGACAGCAATACCCGATGATTTTTACCTTGTGAACGAACAGTTAAAATAATTTCATTGATAAATGGTTGGTGAATTTTCATAATTCTTCCACCTTTTAAAAGCGGGGAAAGCTCCTTCACCATCTTATATGTAAATAGACCATCAAACGACATTTGTTAACACCTTCTATACATTCTTAATAATCTTCCCCAAGTATAGCATTTTTTTCGGTGATGCTGAATATTCTTTATTGAAAGATTTGTACAAGCCATTTTATGTTTATAAAATTTTATTTATTTCGTTAAAAAAGTACGTTTGACGAAGAGCAAACAACATCTAATCGAAATTCAGCCATCGAACAAGTAATTAGAGGAGTGGATAGGAATAATGAGATACCATGAAATGAATCCAGAAGAAATACGTGAAAAAATCCAGACAGATTTCAACAAAGGATTAACAGAGGAGGAAGTTTCAAGGAGAAGAAAACAATTCGGTTTTAATGAATTACAAGAAGGAGAAAAGCAATCAGCGTTGCTTTTATTTTTTAGTCAATTTAAAGATTTTATGGTTATTGTATTACTTGTAGCAACATTGATATCGGGATTATTAGGGGAGTATATTGACGCCATAGCAATAATGGCTATTGTCCTATTAAATGGAATATTAGGTTTTTTTCAAGAACGACGGGCTGAAAAGTCGCTTGAAGCTTTAAAGGAATTATCTGCCCCGACTGCAACGGTTTTAAGAAACGGAAAATGGGTGAAAATCCCTTCGAAAGAAATTGTTCCTGGTGATATTATCCGCTTTGCTAGTGGTGATCGTATCGGAGCAGATGTGAGAATTTTAGAAGCGAACAGTTTAGAAATAGAGGAATCCGCATTAACCGGTGAATCTGTCCCAACGAGTAAAGATACGGAAGTTATTCATGGTGAAAATGTAGGGATTGGTGATATGTCCAATATGGCTTTTATGGGAACGATGGTAACCCGGGGTAGTGGTGTAGGTGTAGTCATCGGTACGGGAATGAAAACTGCGATGGGGCAGATTGCCGATATGTTGCAAACAACGGAAACTCTCACAACACCTCTTCAACGACGTTTAGAGCAACTAGGGAAGATCTTAATTATTGTTGCGTTATTTTTAACTTTATTAGTGGTTATGATTGGTATTATGCAAGGCCATGATCTATATACGATGTTTTTATCAGGAGTATCCCTTGCAGTTGCAGCAATTCCAGAAGGCTTACCAGCGATTGTGACAATTGCTTTGTCACTTGGTGTGCAACGAATGATTAAGAAGAACTCGATCGTTCGAAAATTACCTGCAGTCGAAACTTTAGGTTGTGCATCGGTGATCTGTTCAGATAAAACTGGGACGATGACTCAAAATAAAATGACCGTCACCCATTTATGGGCAAATAATGAAGTTTGGAATGTTTCTGGACAAGGATATGTTCCTGAAGGTAAATTCATGAAAAATAACAATATTGTTGATCCTAAGAAAGATGTACATTTTGAGAAATTACTTTCTTTTGCCATACTTTGTAATCATGCCAATTTCATTACTGAAAAAAAGAACGATTATAAATTAGACGGTGATCCGACAGAAGGAGCACTATTAGTCGCTGGCTTGAAGGCAGGCTTTACAAGAGAAAATTTACTGAACGAATATACCATTATTCAGGAGTTTCCGTTTGACTCGGCCAGAAAAATGATGACGATTATCGTGGAAAATAAAAAAGGTGAGCGGTTCGCGATTACAAAGGGTGCACCAGACATTTTAATTCAATTAAGTGAGTCGGTTTTCGCGAATGGAAAAGAACAGCATTTAACACAACAATGGAAAAACCGTTTGCAACAGGCAGTTGAGTCTTTAGCGAAGCAAGCATTACGTACAATTGCGATCAGTTACAAAAAACTGAATACAAAAACAACATATGTTCATGAATCGGAAGTGGAAAACAATTTAACGTTTATTGGATTGCATGGGATGATTGACCCTCCAAGACCTGAAGTAAAAGATGCGATCAAAGAATGTAAAGAGGCTGGTATTAAAACGGTCATGATTACCGGTGACCATGTCATAACAGCGAAAGCAATCGGAAAAGAGTTAGGCTTAATTCGGTCCGACAGTCTTGTACTTGATGGTGCGACATTAGATACCATGTCAGTGGAAGAATTAGAAGAAGTAGTAGACCGAGTATCCGTTTTTGCTCGAGTGTCACCTGAACATAAATTGAAAATCGTTAAGGCATTGCAAAATAATGGCCATATTGTAGCGATGACAGGTGATGGAGTGAATGATGCTCCGGCGATTAAAGCAGCAGATATCGGGATTGCTATGGGAATTACAGGTACGGATGTAGCAAAAGAATCTTCATCTCTCGTCTTATTGGATGACAATTTTGCAACAATTAAAGCAGCCATTCAAGAAGGACGAAACATATATGAAAATATTCGAAAATTTATCCGATATCTCCTTGCATCCAATGTCGGCGAAATTTTAGTTATGTTATTTGCCATGATTTTAGCAATGCCATTACCGCTTGTTCCCATTCAAATTTTATGGGTAAACTTAGTAACAGATGGTTTACCGGCAATGGCATTAGGTTTGGATAGACCGGAAGATGATGTAATGAAGCGGGCACCTCGCAGTCCTAAAGAAGGTGTTTTTGCTCGAGGACTTGGTTGGAAAGTAATCTCTAGGGGATTTTTAATTGGAGTTGCCACATTAATAGCATTTATTGTAGTATACAGAAATAATCCAAATGATTTAGCTTATGCACAAACCGTTGCTTTTGCTACACTCGTTTTAGCTCAATTGATTCATGTGTTTGATTGTCGCAGTGAACATTCAATTTTTTCAAGAAACCCATTCGGCAACCCATATTTAGTTTGGGCAGTCATTTCAAGTGTAATCTTATTGTTAGTGGTTATATATTATCCACCATTAGCAACCGTATTTCATACGGTCCCAATTGTGCCTAGAGATTGGTTACTTATTCTTGCGATGGCTTCCATACCAACATTTCTTCTTGTCGGTTCCTTATTTATTCATAAAAAATAAGCATTCGGGCAAAAGGAAATTAATCCCTTTTGCCTTTTCTATTTTATGTTACAATAGTAATTAAACGACGAATTAGAAACTAGGTGAGATTGTGGTTAAAAGTATGACTGGTTTCGGTCAAAGTAAAATTGAATATGAAAATTTTTATATATCGGTTGAAATACGTTCGGTTAATCATCGTTATTTAGATTTCCATATTCGAATGCCCCATCAGTTTATGCAATTAGAAGATAAAATAAAAAAAATTTGTCAACAATACGTATCTAGAGGTAGAGTTGATTGTTATGTTAATATTGAAGGATCAGGTTTAGTAAAAAGAAAACTTACCATTGACTGGAATTTAATTGATGAGTATTATCAATACATAACGAATTTAAAAGATCGTTTTCAAATCAACGGAAATATACAATTGTCTGACCTTTTACAACGAAATGAATTGATTGAAATTGTTGAAAAAGAATTGGATAATGAGGAACTTGACCAAGCTATTTTACAAGCTGTAGAAGAAGCTGTGCAAAATTTAACAAATATGCGTATAATAGAAGGACAAGTTTTAAAACAGCAGTTGGATCAGAATATCGATCAAATGAAAGACCAGCTAAAAAAAATCAATGACCTCATTCCAGTCGTTCAGAAAGAATATGAAGAACGATTAACAAAGAGAATTTCTGAATATACAGAAGGACTCATTGATGATTCACGAGTGTTGACGGAGATTGCAATTTTTTCAGAACGATCGGATATTACAGAAGAACTGACCCGGTTGCAAAGTCATGTACAACAATTTCAATCTAACTTTGAATTAAAGGGACCTGTTGGAAGGAAATTTGACTTTTTAGTGCAAGAAATGAATCGAGAAGTGAACACGATCGGTTCAAAATCTAACAGTATTGAAATTAGCCAAAGTGTTGTGGAATTAAAAACCATTATTGAAAAAATCCGGGAACAAGTACAAAATATTGAATAGATTAAAAAGTTATTGGGGATGGAGGCCAAATGGTGAAATTGATTAATATAGGTTTTGGAAGCGTCGTTTCTTCCAATCGGATAATTGCTATTGTCAGTCCTGAGTCTGCTCCGATTAAGCGTATGATTCAAGATGCAAGGGATCAAGGCACATTAATAGATGCTACATATGGTCGTAAAACACGGGCGGTGATCATTATGGATAGTGAACATATTATTTTATCTGCCGTCCAACCTGAAACGGTCGCTAGTCGTTATACAAATGAAGATGAACAGCAAGGGTAGGTGGAACAATGGAAACCGAAAAAGGATTACTAATTGTACTTTCTGGTCCTTCCGGTGTCGGTAAAGGAACCGTTCGAAAAGCGATATTTTCAGAACCAGATATTCAATTTGAATATTCGATTTCTGTTACGTCACGAAAGATGAGACCAGGAGAAGTCGATGGTGTGGACTATTTCTTTAAGACTCGAGATGAGTTTGAAACAATGATTAAAAACGATGAGCTGTTAGAATACACAGAATATGTCGGGAACTACTATGGTACGCCTGTTGATTATGTAAAGAAGACGCTAAATGAAGGAAAAGATGTCTTTTTAGAAATTGAAGTTGAAGGTGCGAAACAAGTCCGCAATAAATTTCCCGACGGATTGTTCATCTTTTTAATTCCACCATCTTTAAGTGAATTAGAAAATCGGATAAAAACAAGAGGAACAGAAACAGACGATTTAATTCGTAGCCGTATGACAGTTGCAAAAAATGAATTAAAAATGATGAATCTATATGATTATGTTGTTGAAAATGATAAAGTTGAACATGCAGTAGAAAAAATTAAAGCGATTGTCATTGCTGAACATTGTAGACGAAATCGTGTCGAAAAACGTTTTAAAAAGATTTTGGGGGTTGATTAAACATGTTATATCCATCAATCGATACATTATTAGAAAAAGTTCCTTCAAAGTATATGCTTGTTACAGTAGGTGCAAAGCGTGCTCGTCAAATGAAGGATAACGAAGACTATCAATTGGAAGAATATAAAGCATATAAAGTTGTCGGTAAAGCTTTAGAAGAAATTAGTGTCGGTGCCATTCAATTAGCAAATGAAAATAAAGAAAACTAAGACAAAACATTTTTTGTAAACCATATATTTTATTAGTATGTTTTAATTTTTTAGGGGCCATCCAACCGTCGTCATTTGACTTGGATAGCCTCTTTTATTTTCAATCGCTTTAACGCTTGTAAGTTTCAACTACATTCAATATATATAAAGTATGCTGTTTGAACGGTCTTTTCTTAATACTATCGATTTGAAAATTATTTATGATAAGATGAAAAAGAGTAAATTAAGAATATAGATTGTCATATGAATTGATCAGAAATGAGGGGACATATGTGAAAGGAAAAAATATACTCTTATGTGTAACAGGTGGAATTGCTGCCTATAAAGCTATTGCCTTAACAAGTAAACTTACGCAAGCAGGATTCAATGTTAAAGTCATGATGAGTAAGAATGCGCTAGAATTTGTTACACCTCTGTCTTTTCAGGCAATATCAAGAAATGATGTGTATACAGATACTTTTGATGAAAAAGATCCTGCAAAAATTGCGCATATTGATCTTGCCGATTGGCCAGATTTAATTATTGTTGCTCCTGCAACAGCAAATATGATCGGGAAAATAGCGAATGGAATAGCCGATGACATGATTTCAACGACATTACTTGCAACAACAAAACCGGTCTGGATTGCACCTGCGATGAATGTTCATATGTACCAACATCCAGCAGTGCAACGCAATATGTCCATTTTAAGAGAGTTCGACTATAAGTTTATCGAACCAGGTGAGGGCTATTTAGCCTGTGGCTATGTCGGAAAAGGCCGTTTAGAAGAACCAGAGTCAATTGTTAATCATGTGAAAAATTATTTTTCCCACCGTACCGAACTGCTATTAAAAGGGAAAAAGGTTGTTGTAACGGCTGGTCCAACTCGTGAGCGAATAGATCCTGTTCGGTATTTGACAAACTTTTCATCAGGAAAAATGGGATATGCTATAGCCGGTATAGCTGCTAAACTCGGGGCTCATGTGACATTGATATCAGGGCCAGTTAATTTAAATATTCCACTAGGTGTAGACGTTGTTCATGTTGAAAGTGCAGAAGAAATGTATCAAGCAGTAATGGCCAGATTTGATGAAGCCGATATTGTAGTAAAAACAGCAGCTGTCGCTGATTATCGACCTGAGCAAATCCATGATCAAAAAATGAAAAAACAAGAAGGTGCTACGGTAATCAACCTCGTTCGCACGAAAGATATTTTATCGGAACTTGGCAAAAGAAAGACACACCAATTATTAGTTGGATTTGCGGCAGAAACAAATAATATAGATGAATATGCAAGAAAAAAATTAAAAGATAAAAATGCGGATATGATTGTTGCTAATAATGTTACAACAAATGGTGCAGGTTTTGGTAGTGATACAAATATCGTCACGATATATAAAGCGGATGGTACGAAAAAAGAATTACCAAAATTATCTAAACAAGATGTTGCTTTAGAAATTTTTAAAGAAGTGATTGAAATTCTAAAAAGGAAAGAGTAATATGAAAAAAATTGCCAGTGTCATCGTAGATGTACCGACATTGCAAACGAATAAGCCGTTTGATTATTATATTCCTGAAGAGTTCATAGGGCATATTGAAATAGGGATGCGTGTGGTCGTTCCTTTTGGAAACAGGCATATCCAAGGGTTTGTCGTTGGTTTAAAAGAAAGATCTGATATAAAAAACTTAAAAGAAATCATCGAACCGATGGATGTAATACCAGTATTAAATAAAGAGTTGTTACATATTGGTGATTATTTATCAGAAAAAACGCTTTGTTTTAAAATTGCAGCCTATCAAGTGATGCTACCACCGGCACTTAAGGCTAAATATGAAAAATATATAACATTGATTGATGATCATGCCCTTGAACAATTACCAACGGATTTAAAAAAACTATTTGACAAGCAAAAACGATTAAAATGGAAAGATGTCGAAAAGTTTGTTTCTACATCTTATTTGTATCGCAAAGCAAAGGAAGGCTTGTTTGAAGTAACATATGAAGTAAAAAACCAAGGGAATAAGAAGAAAGTTTTATATTATGTTCCGACAACAAACGATGTAGAACACTTTCAAAACAAAAAGAATCAATTATCGAAGCCGCTTAGTCAAAAACAAGAAGAAATTTATCAAGTGTTTTTACGGCATTTTCAGCCACATACCGTAAGCCAAATGGAGCGAAAGGTAGCAAATGCAAGGGCTCCATTAAATGCGCTTGTCAATAAGGGGCTGTTGAAAAAAGAAGAATATGAGCAATATCGTGATCCATATGTAAATCGGTATTTTCAGAAGACGAAAGCATTACCGTTGACAGAAGATCAGCAAAAGGCGATTACACCGATCTTAAATACGATAGAAGAAAAACAACAAGAGGTCTTTCTTCTCCATGGGGTAACCGGTAGTGGGAAAACAGAAGTATATTTACAAGCAATTGAAAAAGTGATCAATCAAGGTAAAGAAGCGATTGTTCTTGTCCCAGAAATTTCGCTAACACCGCAGATGGTAAACCGTTTTAAAGGCCGTTTTGGTAATTTGGTAGCTGTATTACATAGTGGTTTATCTCTAGGGGAGAAATATGATGAATGGCGAAAAATACAACGTAAAGAAGTAAAAGTTGTTGTGGGAGCAAGGTCTGCCATTTTTGCCCCTTTCGAAAATATAGGCATTATCATTATTGATGAGGAACATGAAAATAGTTACAAACAAGAAGACATCCCGCGATATCATGCGCGAGATATAGCCATTGAACGGAGTAAAATTCACCATTGTCCAGTCGTTTTGGGCAGTGCAACTCCATCATTAGAAAGCTTTGCGAGAGCAAAAAAAGGAGTTTATAAACTATTAACGATGGATAAACGGATGAATCAGTCCCGACTTCCAACGGTAGAGATCGTTGATATGCGTAATGAATTGAAATCCGGTAATCGATCCATGTTTTCTGCGCAACTTTTTGAAAAAATGCAAGACCGATTGGCGAAAAAAGAACAAATTGTATTGATGTTAAACCGACGCGGTTATTCTTCCTTTGTGATGTGTCGGGATTGTGGCCTTGTTGTAAAGTGTCCGAACTGTGAAATTTCATTAACTTATCACAAAGTAACGGATCAATTAAAATGTCATTATTGTGGATTTGAAACAGGGACACCAAAAGTTTGTCCGGAATGCGGTAGTAACCATATTCGTTTCTTTGGTACAGGTACACAAAAGGTGGAAGAAGAGCTGGGGAAAGTTTTACCTGAAGCACGCGTTATTCGAATGGATGTCGATACAACGAGTCGTAAAGGATCCCATGAAAAGCTATTAACAGACTTTGGACAGGGCAAAGCTGATATATTGTTAGGGACACAGATGATTGCCAAGGGGTTAGATTTTCCTAATATTACCCTAGTTGGTGTTCTTTCGGCAGATAGTTCATTACATATACCTGATTTCCGTTCCAGTGAAAAAACATTCCAGTTACTCACCCAAGTAAGCGGTCGTGCTGGTAGGCATCAATTGCCAGGTGAAGTTATTATCCAAACGTATACACCGGAACATTACAGTGTTCAGTTAGCGAAAAATCATGATTATCTTCAATTTTATCGCCATGAAATGTTGATGCGGAAACAGGGCCAGTACCCACCGTTTTATTATTTAGTGTTAATTCATATAAACCATGAAGACGTTCAATATGTTTATACTGTTGCAGAAAAAATTGCGCAATTCTTACGCGCTCAACTTTTACCGTCAAGTAAAGTTTTAGGGCCAGCGGCTTCACCAATTGTCAAAATCAAAAATAAATATCGGTATCAAGTTTTAATAAAATATAAACATGACCCAAATATCACACCTGCATTAAAGAAGATTATTCATCATTTCTATCAAGATCAGTTAAAAAAAGGGTTAACCATATCCATAGATATGAATCCTTATTCATTAATGTAATGTTTTTGAAAAAACGGTTATATCAATGTTTTGGGGGTATAAACTTTGGCAACATTAGAAATAAGAACAATACCTGATCCGATTTTACAACAACCGTGTGAACCTGTTACAGAATTTAGTAACGAATTAGGACAGCTCTTAGATGATATGTACGAAACGATGGTTGCAGCAGATGGAGTTGGTATAGCGGCACCTCAAGTTGGTCATTTAAAACAAGTGGCGATCGTCGATATTGGTGATGGTAAAATCGAATTTATTAATCCTGTAGTTATGGAAAAACGTGGTATACAAATGAATTTAGAAGGATGTTTAAGTATACCGAACCAGTATGGAGAGGTGAAACGTTCTTATTATATCAAGGTTAAATATCGAGACCGAAATGGGAAAACGTATATCATGGAAGCGGAAGATTTTTTAGCACAGGCAATTCAACATGAACTCGATCATTTACAAGGCATCTTATTTACAACAAAAGTAGATAAAATTTATACAGAGGAAGAACTAGAAAGGCTTGATGTAGAATGACAAAAATTGTATTTATGGGTACACCAGATTTTTCAGTACCAGTATTAAGACAATTAATTAAAGATGGATTTGATGTGGTTGGGGTAGTTACACAGCCAGACCGTCCAGTCGGTAGAAAACGAAAAATTACACCTCCTCCTGTAAAAGTTGAAGCATTGAAACATCATATACCTGTTTATCAACCGGAAAAGATTCGTAATGAGGAATCTTTACAAGAAATACTAGATCTGAAACCAGATTTAATTGTAACGGCTGCCTTTGGACAAATATTACCAAAAAAATTACTGGATGCACCTAAGTTTGGTTGCATTAATGTTCATGCTTCGCTTTTACCTGAATTAAGAGGCGGGGCACCTATTCATTATGCGATCCTTCAAGGGAAAAAAGAAACGGGGATAACGATAATGTATATGGTGGAAAAACTTGATGCTGGTGATATGATTAGCCAAGTGAAAGTTCCAATTGATGAACGAGATACTGTTGGAACGTTACATGATAAATTAAGTGAAGCAGGAGCTAGATTGTTAAGTGAAACACTTCCGAAATTATTGAATGGTGAAATTACACCCATTCAGCAAAAGGATGAAGAAGCTACATTTGCTTTCAATATTAAAAGAGAAGATGAACGGATTGATTGGAACCGTTCTGGGGAAGACATTTACAACCATATTCGTGGATTAAATCCATGGCCGGTAGCCTTCACAACACTTCATGGTGAAACGTTAAAAATTTGGTGGGGTGAAAAAGTCCCTGCAAATCAGACGGCAGAGCCTGGTACGATCATTGAAATAGAAAAAGATGGTTTGGTTGTTGCGACAAGTAATGAAACGGCAATTAAAATTACTGAACTGCAGCCAGCAGGGAAAAAGAAAATGACGACGGAACAGTTTTTAAGAGGAACTAAGGAGCAGTTAAAAGGAACAAAATTAGGAGGAACTAGCAAATAATGGGTAATAATGTTCGAGAAGCCGCTGTCGAAGTACTGGTCCAAGTTGAAAAGCAAGGTGCTTATAGTAATTTATTAATCAATTCCACAATTGAAAAAAATCGCTTTTCTTCCTTAGATGCGAGCCTCCTAACTGAACTTTGTTACGGAACGATGCAAAGAAGAATGACGTTGGATTTTTTTCTAAAACCATTTATTAAAAAGCAAAAGCGGATTGATCCTTGGGTTCAACAGCTCCTTAGAATCTCTGTTTATCAATTTGTATTTTTAGATAAAATACCCGACCATGCGATAATTCATCAAGCGGTCAATATTGCGAAAAGACGTGGAAATAAAGGAATTAGTGGTTTTATTAATGGCGTTTTAAGATCCATTCAAAGAGAGGGTGTTCCCTCCTTTGATACGATCCAAGACCCAATTGAAAGACTTTCCATTGAAACAAGTCATCCGATATGGTTAGTCAAACGTTGGGTAGACCAATATGGGTTTGATATCACACGTCAAATGTGTGAGGAAAATTTAAATCCTTCAAAACAAACAGCGCGAGTAAATACACTACATACGACTGTAGATTGTGTATTAAAAGAATTAGAACGTGAAGGTTTTCATGTAGAAAAAAGTCGGCAAATACCGGAAGCGATAAAATCAGTACGCGGCAACTTAGTGAAGTCAAAAGCTTTTCAAAAAGGATCCATTACAATTCAGGATGAAAGTTCAATGATTGTTGCTTATTGTGTTGCGCCTAAGGAAAATGAAAAAATCCTGGATACATGTGCCGCACCAGGTGGAAAAACGACACATATGGCTGAAAAAATGAACAATCAAGGCGAAATCTTTGCTTTAGATATACATAAACACAAAATCAAATTAATCCAGGAGAATGCGAAACGTTTACACATAACAAACATACATACAAGACAGATGGATGCAAGAGAAGTAGGGCAACAATTCGAAAAGGAATCCTTTGATCGTATTTTAGTTGATGCACCTTGTTCAGGTCTTGGTGTATTAAAAGGAAAACCAGAAATTAAATATTCCAAAACTGAAGAGGATATTAAACGATTAGCAAAAATTCAAATCAATATATTACAATCTGCTGCACAGTTAGTTAAACCAGGTGGTATTCTCGTCTACAGTACTTGTACGGTAGATAAGGAGGAAAATGAAGGAGTTGCGAAAAAATTTCTTCAGCTAAATCCAGATTTTATTGGTGATACAGAAATCGTAGATCGGGTACCTGAAAAAATCAAACCTTTTGTACGTGAATATGATATCGAATTGTTGCCGCAAAATTTGCATTCAGATGGGTTTTATATTGCCTGTTTTCGTAAGAAACGGTAACTTAAATATGAAGATGTTTACATGATTTACAAAAATTGGTACTTTTGTAATGAGTTAGGCTGTTCTAAAAAGAACGAGGTGAAAATATGAAATTTGTCTACCGTACAGACCGTGGAAAAGTAAGAAACCATAATGAAGATCATGTTGGTATCTTTTTTAATCAATCCAACCAGATTTTAGCCGTTGTTGCAGATGGTATGGGTGGCCATTTAGCGGGAGATGTTGCGAGTAAAATGGCGACAGATTTATTGAAAAAATTTTGGATAGAAAAGGATCAAATTGAATCTCCCGAAGCTGCAGAACATTGGTTCAAAGAAAACGTATATAAAATTAATGAGGAAATTTTTCAATATGCCAATGAACATCCGGAATGTCAAGGGATGGGTACGACGTTAGTGGCCTCCATTTGTACGGAAAAGTATATTACGATTGCTCATATCGGTGACAGTCGGGGGTATGTATTAACGGAAGATGGATTTCGACAATTAACGGATGATCATTCATTAGTCAATGAATTAGTGAAAAGTGGTCAAATTTCAAAAGAAGACGCTGAACATCATCCGCGAAAAAATGTACTATTACGGGCGTTAGGTACCGAATTAAATGTATCAATTGATACGTTGACAATTGAGTTTGAACCCGGTGATAGTTTGCTTTTATGTTCCGATGGACTAACAAATAAAGTTAGTGATGATGAGTTGTTAAATATTTTACAGTCGGAATTAAATTTAGAAGAAAAAGCAAATCAATTAATCCATCTTGCCAATGAAAAAGGCGGAGAAGATAATATCAGCCTTGCGATTATTGTAAATGATTTGAATGATGGGAAAGTTGGTGACTGATTGTGCTCATAGGAGAAAGAATTAACGATCGCTATAAAATATTAGACTTTATCGGCGGCGGTGGAATGGCAAATGTCTACTTAGCAAGGGATATGATTTTAGAAAGAGACGTGGCAATCAAAATTTTACGTCTAGACTTTGCCAATGATGATGAGTTTATTCGAAGATTCCATCGTGAAGCTCAGTCGGCCACAAGTTTAGTTCATCCGAATATCGTTAATATTTACGATGTCGGTGAAGAGAAAGATATTTACTATATTGTTATGGAATATGTTGAAGGCAAGACGCTAAAACAATATATCCAAGATCACCATCCGATTCCGATTGAAAAAGCAGTGGATATTATGTTGCAAATTACAAGTGCAATCAGTCACGCACATCAAAATAACATCATCCATCGTGATATTAAACCGCAAAATATTTTAATAGATAACAAGGGAAATGTTAAAATTACAGACTTCGGAATCGCAATTGCTTTAACATCGACGACAATTACACATACAAATTCTGTAATGGGCTCCGTCCATTATATTTCACCGGAACAAGCTAGAGGCGGTCTTGCAACAAAAAAGTCGGATATTTATTCATTAGGTATCGTGTTATTTGAATTATTAACGGGAAAGCTTCCATTTGAAGGTGAATCAGCCGTTTCCATTGCGTTAAAACATTTACAAAATGAAACACCACATCCAAGGTCCTGGAATCCAGATATCCCACAAAGTGTAGAAAATATTGTTTTAAAAGCGACAGCTAAAGATCCACATTATCGATATGAGGATATGGAAGCATTAATTGATGATTTAAATACATGCCTAAATCCAGAAAGATTGAATGAGCCAGTTTTTGTTTTACCGATAGATGATGAAGCGACAAAAGCCATTCCAGTAATAAAAGAACCGCAAAACTTCACTGAAATTCAAGAAACGATTATATCTCCACAATCGGAAGAAGATGAAGAAGATAATAATGGTAAAGCTAAACCAAAAGGAAAGAAAGGAAAAAGTAAGAAATCTGCCAAAAAGTCAAAAACAAATAAAAAGAAACGAAAAAAATGGCCGATCATCCTAACGTCAACAGCTGTATTGATTGTGCTCTTTGGAATTCTAATCATCACTTTCTTTCCAAGTATATTTGGGGCTAAGGAAATAGAAGTGCCAGACGTTACAGAACTTGAGTTAGATGAAGCGATTGAAATGTTGGAAGATGCTGGGTTTGTCATTGGAGAAACAATTGAACAACCCCATGATGAAATACCGGAAAACTTTGTCATTAAAACAAACCCAAAAGCAGGAAAGAAAAAAGTTGAAGGATCGCAAATTGATATTTATGTAAGTACAGGTAAAGAAACAATTGAAATGCTGGATTTAATTGGGCAGAATTATAAAGATGTTTTGGAAGAACTAGAAAATGAAGAGATTGAATTTATCGATATTAAACTTAATGAAGTTTATGATAACAGTGAACCTGGTACGATCATTGAACAAGATCCTAAACCTGGTGAAGAAATCATTCCTGATGAAACAGTTTTAACTTTGACGGTAAGTCAAGGTGTTGAAACGTTTACTTTAACTGATTTAACCCAATATAGCCGCTCTGCATTAAATGATTATGCAGAAAGACATGGTATCACCATTGAAGAAGAAGAGGAATATAGTGATAAAGTGCAAGAAGGTTTAGTAATAAGTCAAGAACCAAAACCTGGAACAGAACTGAAAGAAGGAGATACTGTTAAAGTAATCATCTCTAAAGGTGTTGAACCAGTTCCACGGACGGAAGAAATTGAGTTCACGATAGCATACACTGGTCAAGTTGGAGAAGATGGTCCAGAACCACAAGAAGTTCAAATCTTTATTCAAGATATGAATCACGAAGATTTTGAAGTACCGGTCGATACGTTTGAAATTACCGAATCGGTCACAAGGAAAATCTCGTTAACGATTGCACCAAATACAACGGCAAAGTATCGTGTCGTTGTAGACGGTGAAGTGGTTCGTAATGTAGAAATTCCATATACGCAATAACTTAAAGGTTCTAACTCTCAAAAAACATGGAGAGTTAGATCCATTTTTTATTACTCAAAAGAAATCGATCGAAAACTTTTCAAATCTATATTAGGATAAATCTAAATTTTAATGTAAAATAGGATTGGGTATGTATTCGTGAAAAAATTTACATTAAACGAAAAAAGGAGTGTTGCTATGGCGGAAGGGAAAATTATTAAAGCTTTAAGTGGTTTTTATTATGTAAAAAGTAATGATACGATTTTTCAGTGTAGAGGTAGGGGGGTCTTTCGGAAAAATAATATAACGCCCCTTGTCGGTGATAATGTTGTTTTTACAGCAGAAAATGATCGAGAAGGCTATATAATGGAAATTAAGGAACGGGAAAATGAATTAGTGCGCCCGCCGATTGCCAATGTTGACCAAGCGATTTTAATTTTTTCTGCTAAAGATCCTGAATTTAGTCCTCATTTATTAGACCGATTTTTAGTTATTATCGAATCGTATCAGATTAAACCCATTATCGTAATTACGAAAATCGATCTAGCAAATTCCGATGAACTATTGAATATTAAGCAATATGCAAAAGCTTATGAAAAAATCGGCTACGATGTCTTATTAACCTCTTCAAAAAATGAGATTGGTTTAGAAGATATTTATCCACTTTTAGAAAATAAAATAACGGTTTTTGCAGGACAATCAGGCGTCGGAAAATCCTCTTTATTAAATGCTTTACAACCTGAATTGAATTTAGAAACAAAAGCCATTTCGAAACATCTTGGGCGTGGAAAACATACGACTCGTCATGTAGAATTACTTGAAATTGGTAACGGCCTTGTAGCCGATACACCGGGTTTCAGCTCTCTAGATTTTAGTAATATTGAGGCAGAGGAGTTAACTTATTGTTATCCGGAGATGAAAGAACGATTTGCAAACTGTAAATTTCGAGGTTGTTTACATGATAAAGAACCACATTGTGCCATAAAAGAAGCCGTGGAAACAGGCGAAATTAAAGAATTCCGATATAACCACTATTTACTGTTTTTAAAAGAAATACAACAAAGAAAGCCGAGGTATTAATTATGGTAAAAATTGCACCATCTATATTGTCAGCAGACTTTTCATTACTAGGACGGGAAGTTAAAGACGTAGAAAAGGCTGGGGCGGACTATATTCATATTGATGTAATGGATGGTCACTTTGTCCCCAATATTACGATAGGTCCATTAATCGTTGAAGCAATCCGTCCCGTTACTTCTTTACATTTTGATGTTCATTTAATGATCGAGAATCCAGAAAATTATATTCAAAACTTTGTTCATGCAGGTGCCGATTATATTTCTGTACATGTAGAGGCTTGTAAACATTTGCATCGGACCATTCACCAAATTAAAGAAACCGGTGTACGAGCAGGAGTTGTCTTAAATCCAGCTACACCAGTGGAAATGATTCGTGACGTATTAACGGATGTTGATCTTGTATTACTAATGACCGTTAATCCAGGGTTTGGCGGACAAAAATTTATTCCGAATGTTTTAAAGAAAATCGAACAAGTAAGACGTTGGCGTGATGAACAAAACCTTCATTTTGAAATTGAAGTGGATGGCGGAATTAATGCTGAAACAGCAAAACTTTGTGTTGCGGCTGGAGCTGATGTACTCGTTGCCGGTTCTTATATTTTTAATAATAAAGATCGTAGGGAAGCGATTGAGTCAATTCGGCAGAGCATCAGTGATCTGAAATGATCATTCACATTGTCGCAGGTGGTCCGAAAGAATACATTCCAGATTTATCCATATACAAAGAAGACAAAAATATTAAATGGATTGCCGTTGATCGAGGGGCACTATATCTACAAGAATTCAGCATCACTCCTGATGAAGCAATCGGTGATTTTGATTCAATGACCGAAGAAGAGTTTGAACAGCTGCGAAATAGCGGATTGAAGTTGGATCAATTTCAAGAGGAAAAAGACGAAACAGATATGGAATTGGCATTACATTTAGCATTTGAATATCATCCCGAAGCAATTCAGATTTTCGGTGCAACAGGTGGGCGTATCGATCATTTCATGGCAAATATAAGCTTGTTATACCAAGCATTACAATCCAATCGAAATATTCCAATTACCATCATCGATAAGCAAAATATGGCTTATATGACAAAGCCGGGTACATATACAATTGAAAAAATGGTTGATAAAAAATATATATCGTTTATACCGATAACAAAGGATGTTGAAAATTTAACATTAAAAGGTTTTAAATATCCATTAGAAAATCGTCATATTTTCTTCGGTTCCACATTATGTATAAGTAATGAACTTATTTTGAATCATGGTACTTATTCTTTTTCTAAAGGCATATTATTAGTAATAAGAAGTAGTGATAAGTAGGAAAAATGCCTAAATTTAGTATGCTTTGAACTCATTTTTTGTTATCAGAATATGATATTAGTATATTCGAGTTGACAAGACTTACCTTAAAAAAAGATTAACGGTAAGTTGCATGAATCCTATGCTTGTGGGACCGAGGAGGGAATATTAGAGTGAAATTTTATACCATTAAATTGCCAAGATTTTTAGGAGGATTTGTTCGAGCCGTCTTAAATGCATTTAAGAAAAGTTGACCTAATTCGCATTCATGTACATGGTGTAAAGAAAAAAAGCCCTTACCATTATAGCAAGGGCTTTTTTCTTTACAGTTCATGCTTCATTATCGTAACGTAACTTTCCATACGTTTATTAATAAACGATTACACACGTTGAACCTTTCCAGATTTTAACGCACGAGCAGAAACGTAAACACGTTTTGGCTTACCATCAACTAAAATACGAACTTTTTGTAAGTTAGCTCCCCATTTACGACGAGTAGCGTTCATTGCATGTGAACGAGCGTTACCGAAAGAAGCTTTTTTACCAGTAACTACACATTTACGTGCCATTCTATTTCCCTCCTTAAAAACCATCTCAATCAACATTTTAACCTATTAAAGATACTCAAATACTTTACCATAGATTCCCTTAATATGCAAGGGGGATAAGAAATAAAAAACCTGGTTAGAATCTCTATTTCGTGATATTCATTTGATTGACTTTGAAGAAATTTATTAAAAAAGAATCATTTTTTACTTTTAAGTGAAAGTACTTGACATATCCTTTGTTTTTTCGCTTATATTATAAAAGACGGCTTGTCTTTTTTATTGATCACAATTATAGTAAAATAAGCATAAACCGAAATGAAAACCTTGTAAGGGGGAATCGTACATGTCCATCGAATTAAAAACGAAATTAGGACATATTGAAATTACAACTGATACAATTGCACAAATATGTGGTGGTGCTGCTGTAGATTGTTACGGTATTGTAGGTATGGCGTCGAAAAAACAACTTAAAGACGGGATTTCTGAAATTTTAAGAAAAGAAAACTATTCCAAAGGTGTCATTGTCCGTCAAGAGGATGATCAAATACATATTGATTTGTATATTATTGTTAGTTATGGAACAAAAATTTCTGAAGTCGCACATAACGTTCAATCAAAAGTTAAGTATGTACTAGAACAAACACTTGGTGTACGAGCTGATTCAGTCAATATTTTTGTGCAGAGTGTTCGGGTGACGAACCCATAAGTAAGGAGGAAAAAATGTGTCAATTACAGTAATAGATGGGAATCGCTTCGCAGAAATGATTTTTCATGGGGCAAATCATTTGTCTCGAAATGCAGAATATGTTGATTCATTGAACGTTTTCCCAGTACCTGATGGGGATACGGGAACAAATATGAATTTATCCATACAGTCAGGTGCAAAGGAAGTTCGCAATAACAAACAATCACATGTAGGAAATGTTGGTAAAGCACTTTCTAAAGGGTTGCTAATGGGGGCTCGAGGGAATTCAGGTGTTATTCTTTCTCAATTATTCCGTGGCTTCGCGAAATCGATCGAAGAAAAGGAAGTGCTATATGTTGATGATTTTGTCCAAGCGTTAAACGATGGTGTGGATACAGCTTATAAAGCTGTTATGAAACCGGTTGAAGGAACAATATTGACTGTTGCCAAAGATGCAGCAAAACGAGCAAAAGAAGTCGGTAACCAAACAAAGGATTTAACAGTCTTATTAGAAGAAGTTGTAAAAGAAGCGAAAGCATCATTACAACGAACCCCTGACTTATTACCAGTATTAAAAGAAGTCGGTGTGGTTGATAGTGGTGGACAAGGATTAGTATTTGTTTTGGAAGGCTTTTTAGCCAGCCTTAAAGGTGTAAAATTGGATGATATGGAAACACCGGAAGTTTCAATGGAACAGCTTGTGAAGAATGAGCATCATAAAAGTGTGCAAAGCTTCATGGATACTGAAGATATTCAGTTTGGCTATTGTACAGAGTTTATGGTGAAATTTCAAGAAGATAAATTGAAGGAAAATCCTTTTTCTGAAGAACAATTTAGAAATGCCTTAAGTGAAATAGGGGATTCTTTATTAGTTGTTGCCGATGATGAAATTGTTAAAGTTCACGTACATACTGAACAGCCAGGTGATGCTTTAAACTACGGTCAACGGTTTGGTGAATTAATCAATTTAAAAATTGAAAATATGCGCATGCAACATTCAACCATTGTTGAGGGAGAAAAGAAAGTCGAAGCTCCAACCCCTGTTAAAAATCGTTCGGAATATGGTATTGTTACCGTTGCAATGGGTAGTGGCATCAGTGAGTTATTCAAAAGTATCGGAGCACAAATTGTCATTGAAGGCGGACAAACAATGAATCCAAGTACAGAGGATATTGTGAAGGCAATTCAAGAAGTTAACGCGGAGAAAGTATTTGTGCTTCCAAATAATAAAAATATTATATTAGCTGCTGAACAAGCACGGGATCTTGTTGAACAAGAAGTCGTTGTTATTCCATCAAGAACAGTACCACAAGGTTTATCTGCTTTACTGGCCTTTAATCCAAGTGCAGATTTAAAACAAAATAAAGAGGCTATGGTTGAAGCGTTAAGCCATGTTAAATCCGGTCAAGTGACTTATGCTATCCGAGATACGAATTTCGATGGATTAACGATCAAAAAAGGCGACTACATGGGTATAAAAGAAGGAGAAATTGTTGTTTCCAATTCAAACCTATTAGAAACAACAAAGGAATTAATTCATCAAATGTTAGATGAAGAAAGTGAAATTTTGACTATTATAAAAGGAGAAGAAACGACAACTGAACAGGTGGAACAAATCGTTTCATTTGTAGAAGAGCACTATGAAGATGTTGAAGTAGAAATACATGATGGTCAACAACCATTATACAATTTTATTTTTGCTGTTGAATAGTTGAAAAGGGCTGACTTTTTGTCCAGCCCTTTTTGTGTTTACTATATAAAAATTTTCAATAATTTCCTATTCATAATATAATAATGGTTGAAGTTCATCTTATAACGATAAATGATCGCGAATTTATCCAAGTATGAAAAGTTATATGATCATATTATGAAGATGTTTTGTTTTTTCATTTATTACCAACTTTTACTAAGAAATACATAATAAATCAAGGAGTTAGTAAAATTGAATGAAGTGTTGAAACAACCAGTTACTGTCATTCGTGGCATTGGTGAGGAAACAGCAAAATTACTTGAGGAACTTCATATCTTCACTGTTGAAGATTTATTATTATATTTACCATTTCGTTATGATGATAATCGAATACGTGATTTAGCAGAAGTAGATCATGATGAACGTGTCACAGTTGAAGGTGTTATTGTTAGTTTACCAACCATACAGTACTATGGTAGAAAAAAATCCCGGTTGACCGTTAAAGTTATGGTGGAACGTTACGTTATTACCGCTGTATTTTTTAATCAACCATATTTAAAAAACAAACTGAAGATGAATACAGAAATCACACTTAATGGGAAGTGGCATCGGTATCGTCAGCAAATCACTGTTCAACAATTTAAAATCGGACACGACAATCAACCCCACAATGATTTTAGCCCGGTATACTCTGTTAAAGGGAATATTACGGTAAATAGTATCCGTAAATTTATTTCTGCAGCTTTTGATCAGTTCGGTCATGAACTAGAAGAAATCCTACCCGCATTTTTAATACAGCAGTATCGATTATATCCGAGAAAAGAAGCCATTCGTGCGATGCATTTTCCGAAAGACGTCCAAGATCTAAAACAAGGACGACGTAGACTTGTTTATGAGGAATTTTTACAATTTCAATTAAAAATTCAAGCACTTAGAAAGTTTCAAAGGGAAAATTCTGAGGGAGTTTTGATCCGATATGATAATGAAAAATTGAAAAGTTTTATTTCTAACCTACCTTTTCCATTAACAAATGCTCAAAAACGAGTTTTGGCTGAGATCTTAATCGATTTAAAGTCTCCTTATCGTATGAATCGACTGTTACAAGGGGATGTTGGATCCGGGAAAACGATTGTAGCTGCAATTAGTCTATATGCTGCTGTCACTGCTGGTTTTCAAGGTGCGCTTATGGTTCCTACAGAAATTTTAGCTGAACAACATGCGGATAGTTTAATGGGTTTATTTGAGCCGTTTAATGTTGAAGTGGCTCTGCTCACCGGTTCGACAAAGAAAAAGGAACGCACGGCAATTCTAGAAGGTCTACAAGCTGGCAGGATTCCTATCATTATTGGTACCCATGCTTTAATCCAAGAGGATGTGAACTTTGCCAAACTCGGTTTAGTGATCACGGATGAACAACATCGTTTTGGTGTTGAACAGCGTCGCATTCTTAGGGAAAAAGGTGAAAACCCGAACACATTATTTATGACAGCTACACCTATACCAAGAACGCTAGCGATTACAGCCTTCGGTGAAATGGATGTTTCCATTATTGATGAAATGCCTGCAGGGCGTAAGGAAATTAAAACATATTGGGCAAAACCTAATAATTTTGAACAAGTACTTCAGATGATGGAAAAAGAATTACAGGCAGGGAGACAAGCGTATGTGATCTGTCCGTTAATTGAAGAATCGGAAAAACTCGATGTCCAAAATGCGATCGATGTTTATCATCAACTAGTTCATTATTTTGGTACACGTTTCCAAGTAGGGCTGATGCATGGAAGATTACATACTGATGAAAAAGAACAAGTGATGAAAGAGTTTAGTGAAAATAAAATACAGGTGCTTGTTTCCACAACGGTGGTTGAAGTAGGTGTAAACGTACCAAACGCAACAGTAATGGTCATTTATGATGCTGAACGTTTTGGTCTTGCCCAACTCCATCAATTGAGAGGAAGGGTTGGGCGAGGTAAACATCAATCCTATTGTATTTTATTAGCGGATCCAAAAACCGAAGTTGGAAAAGAAAGAATGCGAATAATGACGGAAACAAACGATGGTTTTGTTTTGAGCGAACGGGATTTAGAGCTACGGGGACCCGGTGACTTTTTTGGGAAAAAGCAAAGTGGCATGCCGGAATTTAAAGTGGCGGATATGGTACATGATTACCGAGCTTTGGAAACTGCGAGACAGGATGCAGAAAAGTTTATTCATTCTAAGGAATTTTGGGAAGATGAAGAATTTAAATACTTAAGGAATATGATTATTCAATCAGGTGTATTAGATGGTGAGAAACTAGATTAATGTACCTTCCTTAAACATATAAAATTCGTTTAAATTAGATAAAAGAACAGAATGAAAAAGAAAGAATGTAATTTTTTCTTGCATAAAAAAAACAGGTTATATATACTACTGTTAGTACCTAGTCATAATATGTAGGTGAAACTATGAAACTAAGTAAAAAAGAACGGCAACAACTTCTTAATCAAACATTAAAGGAAAACCCGTTTATTACGGATGAAGAATTGGCAGAAAAATTTTCGGTTAGTATTCAAACGATTCGGCTTGACCGTTTAGAATTAAATATACCTGAGTTACGTGAGAGAATTAAAAACGTAGCCCAGCATAATTTTTCAGAAAAGGTCCGTTCATTACCGATTGATGAAGTCATTGGAGAAATTGTTGATATGGAATTAGATCGCCATGCGATCTCAATACTCGATATTAAGCCAGAACATGTCTTTAGTCGTAATCAAATTGCACGAGGACATCATCTTTTTGCCCAAGCCAATTCGTTAGCTGTTGCAGTGATTAATGATGAACTTGCTTTGACAGCATCAAGTAATTTACAATTTTTGCGACAAGTGAAATTGGGTGAACGGGTGATTGCAAAGGCAAAAGTAGTGGAACAAAAAGACCCGAAAGGAAGAACAATTGTTGTAGTTGAAAGTTTTGTAAATCAAGAACTCGTTTTTAAAGGTAAGTTTTCTATGTACCGTTCAAAAAGTGAGAAGGTGGACAAGCAATGAAAATAACAATTGATGCAATGGGGGGAGACAATGCACCTGAAGCAGTTGTTAAAGGTGCAATGAAAGCAGTAAATAATTTCCCTGATTTATCCATCACATTAGTAGGAAATAAACAACAAATAGCGAAATATTTAATAGAACATGAAAGAATTTCGATTATCCATACGGATGTCATGATTACTGGAGATGATGAACCTGTAAGAGCTGTACGGAGAAAAAAAGACGCTTCTATGGTTATAGCTGCACAAGAAGTGGCAGAAGGTCGTAGTGATGCTTGTATATCTGCAGGTAATACCGGTGCTTTAATGGCAGCAGGACTATTTGTTGTAGGACGAATTAAAGGTATTGAACGACCAGCACTTGCTCCTACTTTACCGACGATTGATGGAAACGGTGTGCTATTGCTTGATGTTGGTGCCAATGCGGATGCAAAACCTAAACATTTACTGCAAAACGCATATATGGGGGCTGTTTATAGTAAAAAGGTTCGGGGGATTCAAAATCCTCGAATCGGATTATTAAATATCGGCACTGAGTCTCATAAGGGAAATGAACTAACAAAACAAGCCTATGAATTGTTTGAAAAAGCAAACTTTCATTTTGTTGGTAATGTGGAAGCGAGAGATTTACTAGAAGGAGTTTGTGATGTAGCAGTAACCGATGGATTTACCGGAAATATGATTCTAAAAACTGTCGAAGGAACGGCAATGTCAATAGTGAAAATGTTAAAAGAAATCTTAATGAGCAGCTTTAAAACAAAAATGGCCGCTCTTGTCATCAAAAATGATCTAGCAGAGTTAAAAAATAAAATGGACTACTCAGAATATGGGGGAGCATTGTTATTCGGTTTACAAGCTCCTGTAGTAAAAGCGCACGGTTCTTCCGATGAACAGGCTATTTTCTCAGCTATCCGTCAAGCCAGAGACATGGTAAACGGTGAAGTACCACAAAAAATTACAGAGGCCATAGAGGATAAATAGTTGTACGCATTTATAATAAGAAAGGAGCAAAATGATGGGGAAAATCGCTTTCTTATTTCCTGGACAAGGATCCCAATCTGTTGGTATGGGACAAGATTTAGCCAATAAGTATGAAAATGTTAAGGAAATATTCCTTGAAGCAGATCATGCGTTACAAGATTCATTATATGAATTAATTATGACTGGTCCGCAGGAATCTCTTACTTTAACAACAAATGCTCAGCCAGCTCTTTTAACAACATCCATTGCAATTTTGCAAAAGGTAAAAGAATATCATATAGAAGCTGATTTTGTTGCAGGACATAGTTTAGGTGAGTATACTGCCCTTGTTGCTGCCGGTTCCCTTTCTTTCCGAGATGCTGTTCAAATTGTCCGAAAGCGCGGAGAGTTTATGGAAGAAGCGGTTCCAAATGGACAAGGTACAATGGCTGCTATTTTAGGAATGGACGCAGAAAAACTTACGGAAATAACCAATGAAGTTACCGAGACAACTGGATCTGTTCAATTAGCCAATTTAAACTGTCCTGGGCAAATTGTCATTTCCGGTACTAGAGAAGGTGTGGAAAAAGCTTGTCAATTGGCAAAGGAGAATGGAGCAAGAAGGGCAATACCGTTGGAAGTAAGTGGCCCTTTCCATTCGCGCTTAATGGAATCTGCTTCACAAAAATTAAAGGAAGTTTTAGATAAGCATAATTTCTCATCGGCAAAAACACCAGTCATTTCTAATGTGACAGCAGAACCTGTAACCGATGCTGACCAAATTAAAGATTTATTAATTAAACAATTGTACTCCCCGGTTCGTTGGGAAGAATCCATTCGTACTATGATGGATTTAGGTGTCGATACATTTATTGAAATCGGACCTGGTAAAGTGTTAACCGGATTGGTTCGAAAAATTGATCGAAAAGCGAAAATTTATAACATATTTGATGAAGCTAGTCTAATTAAGACCGTTGAACAATTACGAGGTGACAATGAATGATTTTTGAAGGAAAAGTAGCGATAGTTACCGGTGCTTCCCGGGGAATTGGAAGAGAAATTGCTTTAGAATTGGCGCGTAATGGTGCGAATGTTGTTGTAAACTTCGCTGGTAATGTAGAGAAGGCAAATGAAGTTGTAGAAGAAATTAAAGGACTTGGACGTGATAGTATTGCTGTTCAAGCAAATGTAGCTAATCGTGATGATGTTGATCGACTTGTGAAAGAAACCATTGATCACTTTGGTGCATTACATATTTTAATCAATAATGCTGGTATTACTCGTGATAATTTAATTATGCGTATGAAAGAAGACGACTGGGATGATGTCATCAACACGAACTTAAAAAGTGTCTTCTTATTAACGAAAGCTGTAACTAGACAAATGATGAGACAGCGATACGGTCGTATTGTAAATATATCTTCTATTGTCGGTGTTAGTGGTAATGCGGGACAAGCAAATTATGTCGCTGCAAAAGCAGGAATTATTGGTTTAACAAAAACGACAGCTCAGGAGCTGGCTTCTCGCAATATTACCGTTAATGCCGTCGCACCTGGATATATTGCTACAGATATGACAGAACAATTGTCTGATGATGTAAAAGAAGAACTATTTAAATTAATTCCTTTAGCTAGACTTGGTGAACCAAAGGATATTGCCAAAGCAGTGAAGTTTTTAGCTTCAGATGATGCTGCATATATTACAGGACAAACAATTCATGTAAATGGCGGCATGTATATGTAAATCAGCGATTAAAATTTTCTAGAATGACTTGAAAATAATGGATAATACGTTAAAATTATGTATACTTGTACAAATTACTTGAGGGGAGGTGAAGTACTCATGAGTAACGTATTAGAACGTGTGACAAAAATTATTGTAGACCGTTTAGACGTAGAAGAGTCAAAAGTAACACCTGAAGCCACTTTTAAAGATGATTTAGGTGCTGATTCTCTTGACGTTGTAGAATTAGTCATGGAACTAGAAGATGAATTCGATCTTCAATTCTCAGATGAAGATTCTGAAAAAATCGTCACAGTTGGTGATGCTGTATCTTACATAGAAAGCAAAATCAATGAGTAAGCTTTCATAAATTAGGGATTTATGGTTAACAATAAGTGTTTAACACTTAAACCAAATATATGAAGTATAATTTCTCGAAAACACTTCACTTTTATAGTGGGGTGTTTTCTTTCGGTTTGAACGGATCATTGTTTCAAAAAAAACAAATGATGCTTATGTACAAAGTGTTATTACATAATTATGTTATGTAAACTTTCGGAATATCCTCGCCAACTGTTCTACACCATATTTAAAATCCCCATCTATGGAAACACTAGAAACGAAAAAACTCTTTCCAAAAGACTGTTTTTAGTCTAAACTTGATTTGTAAATGACAAGAGGTGTATATTATGGCAAATATGAAACGATCGAAATCCACGCATCGAGTGTATAAAGATAGAAGGTTTGAAAAATTCCAGGAAAAAATTAATATTCAATTCTCAAATGAAGCGTTATTAATACAAGCATTTACCCATTCATCGTATGTGAATGAGCATCGAAAAAAACACGAACAAGATAATGAACGTTTAGAATTTCTTGGGGATGCCGTTTTGGAATTAACGATCTCTCATTTTCTTTTTACCCATTATCCAGCTATGGAAGAAGGAGAATTAACAAAATTGCGAGCAGCCATTGTTTGCGAACCTGCTCTTGTTACTTTTGCACGAGAACTTGGATTTAGCGAGTTACTACGCCTTGGAAAAGGGGAAGAGTTAACAGGCGGTAGACAGAGACCAGCCTTGCTTGCGGATGCATTTGAAGCTTTTATAGGCGCTATGTATTTAGATCAAGGTTTGGATACGGTTGTTCGTTTTTTAGAAAAACATGTTTTTCCAAAAATTCTACAAGGTGCTTTTTCGCATGTGATGGATTTTAAAAGTCAATTACAAGAACATGTACAACGTTTTGGACTTGGCTCGGTTGAATATTTGATTATTGAAGAAAAAGGTCCTGCCCATAATCGGGAATTCGTTGCTGAAGTGAAGATAGGCGGAACCGCTTATGGAACAGGAGTCGGAAAATCGAAGAAAGAAGCAGAACAACAAGCCGCTCATATCGCTCTATCGACACTTGAAGAAAAAACAACAGACAATGATCAAAGTAAATAAGCATTCATTTTAGGCGAAGGGAGGAACGTTATGCTACTCAAACGTTTAGAAATGGTAGGTTTTAAATCTTTCGCAGAGCGAACAACAGTTGACTTCGTTCCAGGTGTCACTGCTGTTGTAGGTCCGAACGGAAGCGGAAAAAGTAATGTTACTGATGCCGTTCGGTGGGTACTTGGCGAACAGTCTGCTAAGTCTTTACGTGGGGGCAAAATGGAAGACATTATATTTGCCGGAAGCGATTCTCGCAAACCATTGAATTTTGCAGAAGTTTCAATTACGTTAGATAATGAGGACCATTTTTTGCCTATTGACTATAATGAAGTATGTATTATGCGCCGAGTATACCGTTCTGGAGAAAGTGAATACTTTATCAATAAACAACAATGTCGTTTGAAGGATATTGTTGATTTACTTATGGATTCAGGATTGGGTCGGGACTCATTTTCCATTATTAGTCAAGGACGTGTTGACCAAATATTAAATAGTAAACCAGAAGAACGTCGGGCGATTTTTGAAGAAGCAGCTGGTGTTTTAAAATATAAGACGCGTAAAAAGAAAGCAGAAGTTAAATTAGAAGAGACAGAAGAGAATTTATATCGAGTTCGTGATATCATTCATGAATTAGAAAGCCAAATCGAACCGTTACGAATTCAATCATCAATTGCCCAAGATTATTTAGATAAAAAAGAAGAACTTGAAAAATATGAAGTAAGTTTATTAATTTATGAAATTGAACAACTTCATACCCAATGGGAAACATTAAAAAAGCAGTTAGAAGAAAATCGTGATAAAGAAATCGAACTATCTACACTGATTCAGAACAGTGAAGCAGAAATACAAGAATTACGTGATAAACAAGCGGCTTTGGATGAATCCATTGAACAATTACAACATATTTTACTTGTAACAAGTGAAGAGTTGGAGAAAATAGAAGGTCGTAAAGAAGTCCTTAAGGAACGGAAAAAAAATTACGAAAAACATCGAACACAACTTGAACAAGATATAGCGCAAGGAAAAGAAAAACTTGCAAACCTTCAAATGGAACTAGAAGAATTAAGCACGCAGCAAAAGGAAATCGTTAAGGTTCTTAATGAAGATAAAACACGATTAAAAGAAAAACAAAAATTGCTTGAGGCGTATTCTGAGGATATTGAAGAAAAAATTGAATCATTAAAAAGTGATTATATTGAACTTTTAAATAAACAAGCAACGATTAACAATGATGTTCAACATTTGGAGCAAAGATCAAGGCAAATCCAAGCCAAGCGTGATGCTTTAGCGGATGATAATAAACGTTATATAAAAGATCGCAATGAGATCCTTTCTGAAAAGAAAACTTTAGAACAGGATTTATCTGTTATTCAAGAAAAAATCAATCAAATGATTCACGATTTTCGAGAAGAACAAAAAAAGTATGAACAATTACTCCGGACCTATGAAAGTGAAGAAAAGACATATTACAAAGCTTTACAATATGTTCAGCAGGCAAAACAACGGATCGAGCTCCTTGAAGAAATGGAAGATGATTACGCCGGGTTTTATCAGGGAGTAAAAGAAGTTTTAAAATCAAGAGAAAACTTGACCGGTATTGAAGGAGCCGTTGCTGAACTCATTCAAGTTGATAATACATATGCTGTTGCGATTGATATTGCGTTAGGAACGAGTCTTCAACATATTGTCGTACAAACAGAAGAAGATGCAAGAAAAGCGATCCACTTTTTGAAAAAAAATCGTTATGGTCGGGCTACCTTTTTACCGATGACCGTAATTAAACCAAAGGAAATACCAAAAGGTTATATCAAGCAAATTCAGAACCATCCATCATTTGTTGGTGTTGCGGCTGAATTACTGAATTTTAATCAAAAATATGCCAATATTGTCCGTCACTTATTAGGTAACGTCATTGTTGCAAAGGACTTACAAGGGGCCAATGAAATCGCTCATATCATTCAATATCGGAATCGGGTTGTCACTTTGGAAGGGGATGTCGTAAATCCTGGCGGTTCAATGACGGGTGGTACTGTAAAACAAAAGACAAGTTCCCTGTTAAGTCGAAAACAAGAATTGGATACTTTACGATCCAAACTTGTTGAAATGGAGAAAAAATGTGCAATTTTAGAGAAAGAGTTAAAGGATAAGAAGCAAGCATTAAGTAGTCAGGAAGAAAAAATAGAACAGTTAAAAATCGCAGGTGAACAATTCCGTAAGCAAGAGTTAGAATTAAACGACACCTTGAAGGAAATTACGTGGAAAGAAAGTAGTATTAATGAGAAACTTTCCCTATATGATAATGAAGATCAAACTTTGCGAGAAGAACTAGAAAACTTGCAACGTAAAAAGGAAGAAAATTTACAGCGTGTTCATGAAATTACGGTAAAAATTAAAGAAATCGATACAGAGATTCAAGAGTTATCAACTAAAAGAAATCTTGATCAATCAAAAAAATCGGAACTAATTGAACAGATTAATGAGTTGAAAATCCAAATTGCGAAAAAGGAAGAACAGGCAACTCATATAAAAAATCAACGTTCAGATGCAGAAAAACATTTTGAAGAAGCAAAATGCCAATTACAACAAAATGAACAAGATTTACAATTATTAATGGATGAAATGAATTTACAAGATTCTGGGGAAAGCCAATTACAACAAGTAGCGGAACAGAAATTAGCTGACAAAAATCAAACGATTGATTTAATCGCTCATCGGCGTCAGCAACGTTTAGAAATCCAACAAAAATACGAAGACTTAGAACGAGAAACAAAGGAATTGAAACGTCAACATAAAGGTCTTTCTCAAATGGTGACGGACGAAGAAATTAAACTGAATCGGTTAGATGTTGAATTAGAAAACCGTTTAAATATTCTGAGAGAAGAATATCTGATCACATATGAAGGTGCAAAAGAAAAATATCCATTATCAATAAGTTATGAGGAAGCGAAGCGTAAAGTAAAGTTAATTAAACTTTCTATCGAAGAGTTAGGAACGGTCAATTTAGGTGCCATTGATGAATACAAACGAGTATCTGAAAGATATGAGTTTTTAATGGAGCAAAAACAAGATTTGGAAACGGCAAAACAAACATTATTCCAAGTCATCGATGAAATGGATGAGGAAATGATCAAACGTTTTAGTGAATCTTTCACTCGAATAAAAACTGAATTCGATACCGTATTTAAATCCCTCTTCGGTGGTGGACAAGCCGAATTACGCTTAACAAATCCTGATGATTTATTAAACACTGGTGTTGAGATTATTGCTCAACCTCCTGGGAAAAAACTACAAAATCTTCACTTGCTTTCCGGCGGTGAACGTGCGTTAACAGCAATCGCATTATTATTTGCAATATTAAAAGTACGACCTGTACCATTTTGTATATTAGATGAAGTCGAAGCTGCTCTTGATGAAGCCAATGTGTATAGATTTAGCCAATATTTGAAACATTTCAGTAAGGAAACGCAATTCATCGTCATTACCCATCGAAAAGGAACAATGGAAGAAGCAGATGTGTTGTATGGTGTAACGATGCAAGAATCCGGGGTTTCCAAATTAGTTTCTGTCCGTTTAGAAGATAAGGAAACCGTGGTAGTATAGTAGCATGGAGATATCTATTCATCGATTTTCTTTTTCTATGAAACGGTGTTCCTCTTAAAAAGTTATAAAGGAAGTGAAACAATTGGGATTTTTTAATAAGTTAAAAGAAAAATTGACAAAACAAACCAATACAATCACAGAAAAGTTTAAGGATGGATTAACGAAAACACGTGAGAATATTTCTAGCAAAGTGAATGATCTAGTTGCACGCTATCGCAAAGTTGATGAAGATTTCTTTGAAGAATTAGAAGAAATTTTAATCCAAGCCGATGTAGGTTTTGATACTGTACTAGAACTTGTTGATGAGTTAAAAATGGAAGTGAAAAGGAGAAATATTCAAGATCCACTTGCGGTTAGAGATATAATTGTTGAAAAATTAGTAGAGATTTATAGAGGCGATGAAGAAGAAATTAATACGTTAAATATCCAACAGGACGGTTTAACAGTTATATTATTTGTAGGTGTTAACGGAGTTGGAAAAACGACAACCATTGGTAAATTAGCATATAAATTTAAACAAGAAGGAAAAAAGGTGATTCTTGCTGCTGGAGATACGTTCCGGGCCGGAGCTATCGAACAATTGGAAGTTTGGGGTGAACGAGTCGGCGTAGATGTCATTAAACAGTCAGAAGGATCGGATCCTGCTGCAGTCATGTATGATGCCATCCAAGCAGCCCGGGCACGACATGCCGATATTCTCCTTTGTGACACCGCTGGAAGGCTACAAAATAAAGTAAACTTAATGAGAGAACTAGAGAAAGTGAAACGGGTCATTGAAAGAGAAATTCCTGGTGCGCCTCATGAAGTCTTATTAGTTTTAGATGCGACAACAGGACAAAATGCGATGGTGCAAGCGAAACAATTTAAAGAAGTTACGGACGTATCAGGTATTGTATTGACAAAGCTTGATGGAACAGCAAAAGGCGGTATTGTAATTGCTATACGCAAAGAATTACATATCCCAGTTAAATTTGTTGGTTTAGGAGAAAAAATGGACGACCTTCAAGAATTTAATCCTGAACAATATGTTTATGGATTATTCGCTGGGCTTGTGGAAGAGGAAAATGCACGAACCGATGATGGAGGCGACCTCTAAATTTTATATTCATGAAATGGTGAGTGATGAACTTTATCTAAAATGTAAGTGATATGGCAAGTGGAATTTAATTTTCATTCATAAAATTCCTACTTGCCTCTTTTTGAATCTAAAATAAAAGTTTGTATGTGAATCGATTTGACAATAGGTGAACTACTGTGTAACATAAATTTGTAAAGGTTTTTCACTTAACACTGGAGGAGAACATATGTTAGAGAAGACGACAAGAATGAATTTTTTATTCGACTTCTATCAAGTTTTACTCACTCCTAAACAAAAAAGCTATATGGCCCTTTATTATTTAGATGATTTTTCCCTAGGAGAAATTGCAGAAGAATACAATGTTTCTCGGCAAGCCGTTTATGATAATATAAAAAGAACGGAAGCAATGCTGGAAGAATATGAAGCAAAGCTCCATCTTTTTGAAAAATTTCAAAAACGAAACGCTCTGCTTGATGACTTAACAACATTAGTTGAGACAAGTTTAAATCCAAAAGAGCGTGCTCAAGTTCTATCGATTATAGATGAAATTAAAGAATTAGATTAGGAGGCCGTCCGATGGCATTTGAAGGTTTATCTGAACGTTTGCAACAAACGATGCAAAAAATTCGGGGAAAAGGAAAAGTATCTGAATCTGACGTTAAAGAAATGATGCGTGAAGTTCGACTTGCACTACTATATGCTGACGTCAATTTAAAAGTGGTTAAAAGCTTTATTAAAAAGGTAAGTGAACGGGCTGTTGGTCAAGAAGTCATGAAAAGTCTTACCCCTGGTCAACAAGTGATAAAGGTCGTAAAAGATGAATTGACAGAATTAATGGGTGGAGAACAAAGTAAAATTGCTACAGCTTCAAAACCACCGACAGTTGTCATGATGGTCGGACTACAAGGGGCAGGTAAAACAACGACAACAGGTAAGTTGGCAAACTTATTAAGAAAAAAATATAATCGTAAACCTCTACTTGTAGCAGCAGATATTTATCGTCCAGCAGCGATCAATCAATTACAAACATTAGGGAAACAATTATCTTTACCAGTGTTTTCTCTCGGTGATCAAGTTAGTCCTGTTGAAATTGCAACAAAAGCAATTGAACATGCTAAAGAACAGCATCATGACTATGTTTTAATTGATACTGCGGGTCGATTACATATTGATGAAAATTTAATGGACGAATTAAAACAAATTAAGGAAAAAGTAAAACCAGATGAGATATTACTTGTAGTGGATGCGATGACGGGACAAGATGCCGTCAATGTTGCAACAAGTTTTAATGATCAATTGGGAATTACAGGTGTTGTCTTAACAAAATTGGATGGTGATACAAGAGGGGGAGCAGCTCTATCGATTCGTGCAGTAACGGAAAAGCCGATTAAATTTGTCGGTTTAGGTGAAAAAATGGACGCATTAGAACCTTTCCACCCTGAACGAATGGCATCACGAATTCTTGGCATGGGGGATGTATTGTCCTTAATTGAAAAGGCTCAAGCTGCTGTTGATGAAGAAAAAGCGAAAGAATTAGAGCAAAAAATGCGTTCAGCATCGATTACGTTGGATGATTTTCTTGATCAATTGGACCAAGTGCGTAACATGGGACCGCTTGATGAACTATTAAAAATGCTTCCTGGTGCTAATAAAATGAAGGGTTTAAACAATTTAAAAATTGATGATAAACAAATTTCTCATGTAGAAGCAATTATTCGCTCAATGACCAAAGAAGAGAAAGAAAAACCTGAAATTATTAATGCATCAAGAAGAAGGCGGATTGCAAAAGGAAGCGGAAGACCTGTTCAAGAAGTAAACCGTTTATTAAAACAATTCGAAGAAATGAAAAAAATGATGAAGCAAATGAATAATATGACGAAAAAAGGGAAAAGAAAAGGTTTTAAATTACCGTTTATGTAATCTTTTTTACATTTTCATATAAAAAAGATGTTGATTTTTCATAGGGAAGTTGTTAAACTAAAATAGGTTTTTATCTGTTAAGAAAAATTACTTTACAAACATAAAAAAACTTGTTATCATACTATCTTGTGTGAAACTAATTCGGAGGTGCTTTTAATTATGGCAGTAAAAATCAGATTAAAACGTATGGGAGCTAAAAAGTCTCCATTTTATCGTATCGTAGTTGCAGATGCACGTTCTCCTCGTGATGGACGTCAAATTGAAACAATTGGTACTTACAATCCATTAACTCAACCAGCTACAATTAATATTGATGAAGACTTAGCATTAAAATGGTTGAAAAATGGTGCAAAACCTTCTGACACAGTTCGTAACCTGTTCTCAAAACAAGGTATTTTAGAAAAATTCCATAATGAAAAATTCGGTAAGTAAGAACAATGAAAAATTTAATTGAATCGATCGTCAAACCTCTGGTTGAAAATCCTGAGGAGGTCAAAATCGAAGCCGTTGAAGAGGACCACCAAATCACCTATAAATTAACAGTTCATAAAGATGATATTGGGAAGGTCATTGGAAAACGCGGTAGAGTGGCTAAGGCGATACGAACTGTTGTTTATGCACATGCAAATACAACAGAAAACAAGAAGGTTGTTCTTGAGATTACAGAATAAGAAGGGGGCTGGGTCCCCCTTTTTTTTATCTAATCAATCTTTTCTTTTTACAAAGATCTATTTGAAATTTCCTATTTTGTAAGCTAGCGCTATAATATGTACATAATAAGTTTAACTAAAGGAAAGGGGGAAATTTATGCAAATCCTTACAACTGTTACGGTTAATCAAATTTTAACTGAAAAAAGCCGTGAAAAACTTTTCCATACCTTTCAAAATCGAAAACAAGCATTACAAAAAGAAATTGATCAGTTAAAATTTGAAAAGAAAAGACTTGAGAAAACAAAAAAGTATAATATTAAGATGTTACATAATTATTTTGAAAAAGAGATTGAAAATCGAAACGAAAAAATTAAGCTTCTTGAATTTCAAATCGAACAACTTGAAATCCTCCCCCTCGGTTCCCAATTAAAAGAACGGGAAGTTCAAGGCTTAGTTAATGTTGAAGTAGGTGACAAGTGGAATGACAACTTAAATAAAACAATAGTTGTCAAAGATGGAGTAATCACAGAGATTAGAGGTGAATAGATTGAAAACTTTTTATAACGTTGGGAAAATAGTAAATACACATGGGATAAATGGAGAAGTTAGAGTAATATCTGTTACCGATTTTCCCGAAGAACGCTATAAAAAAGGATCAGAGCTATTATTATTTAAAAAAGATAAACATGAACCTATTCCACTTACAGTAAAGTCTTGGCGCAAACATAAACATTTTGACTTATTAACATTTGAAGGATACCAATCCATTAATGATGTTGAACATTTTAAAGGTGGAATATTGAAAGTTTCTGAAGAACATTTAGAGCGTCTTGAAGAGAATGAATATTATTTTCATGAAATTATTGGTTGTTCAGTAAAAACGACCGACGAAAAAGAAATTGGAATGATTAAAGAGATACTAACACCTGGCGCTAACGATGTATGGGTCGTAAAAGGTAAAGGTAAAAAAGAATATTTAATACCGTATATTGAGGAAGTCGTAAAAAAAGTAGACGTGAAAGAAAAAGTTGTCATCATTGAACCAATGGAAGGATTGTTAGATGAATGAGAATTGATGTGTTATCCCTTTTTCCGAACATGTTTACAGGTGTTCTAAATGAATCGATTTTAAAAAGGGCAAAAGAAATCGGCAAGGTTGAATACAATGTCATAAATTTCCGTGAATATGCGAATAACAAACATAATACTGTCGATGATTATCCTTATGGTGGCGGTGCTGGCATGGTTTTGAAGCCAGAACCGATATTTAACGCAGTTGAATCGATAAAGGCAAAAACAAGTTCAAAGCCAAGGGTTATCTTACTTTGCCCACAAGGGGAACAATATACCCAAAAAAAGGCTGAAGAGTTAGCGAAAGAAGAGCATTTAGTATTTATTTGTGGTCATTATGAAGGTTATGATGAACGTATTCGCATGCATCTAGTCACCGATGAAATTTCCATTGGCGACTATGTATTAACCGGTGGAGAACTTGGGGCAATGGTTATTATTGATAGTGTTGTTCGGCTTTTACCAGGAGTTCTGGGCAATGAAGATTCACCGGTATTGGATTCCTTTTCAACCGGTTTACTTGAACATCCTCAATATACAAGACCGGCAGAATTCCGAGGCATGAAAGTACCGGATGTTTTACTTTCAGGAAATCATCAATTAATTGAAGAGTGGCGCAGAAAACAATCATTAAAACGTACCCTTGAACGTAGACCTGATCTATTACATCATTATCCGTTGTCAGACCAAGATAAAAAATGGCTCGAGGAAATAAAAGCGAAAAAACACGATTCAAACTTATAAATTGATTCCACAAAAATTGGAAAACACTATTGATTTTTCATTAAGGAATATGATAAACTATATTTCGTGGTTTTGGGTATGGATCCATGCCCGTTTAAAACGATGTTCCGCTGCAATAGAATTTATTGGTAAGAGCATCTGTTGGAAGGAGTTGAATCGAATGCAAAACATTATCGATGAAATTACAAAAGAACAACTTCGTACTGATTTACCTGCATTCCGCCCTGGTGATACAGTTCGTGTACATGTTAAAGTTATTGAAGGTTCTCGCGAACGTATCCAAGTTTTTGAAGGTGTAGTTATTAAACGCCGTGGCGGTGGCATTAGTGAAACTTTCACAGTACGTAAAATTTCTTACGGTGTTGGCGTTGAACGTACATTCCCTGTACATTCACCAAAAATCGCTAAACTTGAAGTTGTACGTCGTGGTAAAGTTCGTCGTGCTAAACTTTATTACTTACGTAATTTACGTGGTAAAGCTGCACGTATTAAAGAAATTAGATAATTATCGAAACAAGGGAGCTTGGTCGCCAGGCTCCTTTTTTATCTATAAAATTGTGTTAAAAACCAATAAATAAGTTGCTATAGAAAACATAGATTATGTAAAATAAATATAGGATTGATCGATACATACTATTCATTTATTACATTTAGGACTTTTGACTTGTTTATTAATGGAGGTTATATTATTGACGAAAAAAAGTGAGCTATGGGAGTGGATAAAAATATTAACGATTGCTGCCGCTTTGGCGGCTGTCATTCGCTTCTTTTTATTTACACCGATCATTGTCGATGGAGAATCCATGATGCCCACACTAGAAGATCGAGATCGGATGATCGTAAATAAACTTTCTTATAAACTTGGAGATATTGACCGGTTTGATATTGTTGTTTTTAAAGTATCGGATAAGAAAGATTATATTAAACGGGTAATTGGACTGCCAGGTGAATATATTGAATACAAAAATGATACGTTGTATGTCGACGGTGTCAAATATGATGAACCGTATTTAGATGAGTATAGGAAAGAATATCAACAAATCTATATGGGTGGACCATTAACACCAGATTTTTCATACGAAGTTCCAGAAGGTCACGTATTTGTTATGGGCGATAATCGTAGGTTTAGTCGAGATAGTCGTGACTATACGGTTGGACCAATTCCAATTGAGAACATATTAGGAAAAGCGAGTATTATCTACTGGCCATTAGAAGATATAAAAATTATAAATTAACAAGATTATTACAGCGCAGGAGGATTTCAATGCAACAGATACAATGGTTTCCTGGACATATGGCTAAAGCGAGACGGGAAGTGACGGAAAAGCTAAACTTGATTGATATAGTTTTTGAATTAACGGATGCAAGAATTCCTTACTCCTCTCGTAATCCGATGATTGATGAGATTATTAAGCAAAAGCCAAGAATCGTGTTACTAAATAAAGAGGATATGGCCGATCCCATCATGACGAATAAATGGGTTAAATATTATCAAGAACAAAATATTACAGCGATTCCCATTAATTCACAGACTGGTGATGGTCTCAAACAACTTATAGCTAAGACAAAGGAATTAACAAAGGAAAAGTTTGATAAAATGCGTGCGAAAGGGATTATTAAACCACGTGCGATTCGTGCGATGGTCGTTGGAATTCCAAATTCAGGAAAGTCAACTTTAATTAATAAACTTGCAAAAAAGAACATCGCTAAGACTGGTAATACACCAGGGGTAACACGACAACAGCAATGGATTAAAGTTGGTAAGGAAATTGAATTATTAGACACACCTGGAATTCTTTGGCCGAAATTTGAAGATGAACAAGTAGGCATGAACTTAGCGTTGACTGGTGCAATTAAAGATACAATATTAAACCTGCAAGACATCGCTGTTTATGCGTTACAATTTTTAGAAAAAAATTATCCAGAAAATTTAAAGGAACGTTATGGTTTTACAGAAATACCAACGGATATTATCGAGCAGTTTAATTGGATTGGAAAACGACGTGGTTGTTTAACTGCTGGCAGTGAAATTGACTATGATAAAACAGCAGAAGTGATTATACGAGATATTCGTACTTTGAAATTAGGTCAAATTACATTCGAAGCCCCTGAGCAACAAGAAAAGGAGTAGTACGGATGAACTATACGATTAAACAAATCGAACAACGGTTACAAACGATTTCAGATGAAAATGATCCGTTTATTAAACAATGTGCACAAGATGAACGAAAAGGGGTACAAGCTTTATTAAAAAAATGGAATAAGAAAATTCAGCAGGAAAAGAAAGACCGTATTCGCTTCGAAAATATGTCGATCTATGAAAAAGAAGCGCGTAATCAAGGCTTTTCATTTGTAGCTGGAATTGATGAAGTTGGAAGAGGTCCTCTTGCAGGACCGATTGTTGCTAGTGCTGTTATGTTACCAGAGGATATATATCTACCAGGATTAGATGATTCGAAAAAGCTTACCATTAAAAAACGTGAAGCATTGTATGACCAAATTCAACAGTCCGCGATTTCTATTGGCATTGGCATAGTTAGTCCGGAAGAAATTGATCGTTATAATATTTATGAAGCGACTAAAAAGGCAATGTTAGATGCACTCCAACAACTCAAACCATTTCCGGATTATCTTTTAATTGATGCCATGGAATTAGTTACACCAATTCCGCAACGGTCATTAGTAAAAGGTGATGCAAAATCAATTTCCATTGCCAGTGCATCAGTCATAGCAAAAGTTTATCGAGATCGCATTATGTTAAATTATCATAAACAATACCCTCAATATCATTTTGATAAGAATTCGGGTTATGGAACAAAAGAACATTTAAAAGCCTTACATCAATTCGGACCAACTCCTATACATCGCAAAACTTTTTCTCCTATAAAGGAAATGGTTGAAGACAGTCTTTTTACATATCGAGAGGATGAATAATACAAAAAATAGGATGAGTTTGAATGCACAATTACCAATTAACTTCTTTATCTCATGTTACGAATATACAAAATTCAAAGCTTGACCAATTTCCTTTACAAAAGGGGCAAATTATTTCTGGTAAAGTCCTTTACATTGACCAGCAAAATATTGCCCTTTTACAAGTAAATAATCAAAAATTTTTAGCTAAATTGGAAGCTCCGATTGATGTTCTACAAAATTATTACTTTCAAGTACAAGAGACTGTAGGGAAAATCCAATTGAAGGTATTGGAAAATGTAACAAATAAAGAATCGTTATTAACATTTTTACAAATACCGAACAATAAAAAAATGAACCGTTTCATTCAAACTTGGTTAAACACAAATCTACCAATAAATCGTTCTATTGTACATAAGGCGCTTCAATGGCTGCAGGTTGCAAAAAATCCTGAAAGTGTCCTACAAATAATGAAATTCATGCATCAAGCCAATTTGCCTTTTACAAATGATATTTTTAAAAGTTTATATTCCTTTCATCATGGTCCATCTATCACGACGTTACTGCATCTCCTCCACATACAATTAGAGCATCTAGATCAACATCAACTTTATCCATTAATTCAATCCTTATTAGGTAAATCAAATGGAGATTTACAAGGAGTAAATTGGGGGAGAGGAGATAATGTCCATCAAGCCCTTCTATTTATTTTGAACGTCATTGGCTATAATGCAGGTGTGCAAATCATGAATGGAAAGGATAAGGCAACAACATTAAAATGGCAAATCATGAACCTTTTACAAGGAGATAAGCAATTATCTTCTAACTTAAAAATTTTAGCAGAACAATTAATTTTTAAAATTTCCGGCGGTCAATTACAAACAATAAACAATGATTCCTTTTTACAATGTACTGTTGCCTTACCGATACCATTGCCAGAACAAGTCATTGATGCACAAATACAATTTCGAGGAAAAAAGGATAAAAATGGACAATTAAATAAAGATTACTGTCAAATCGTGTTTGATTTAATGCTACCGAATATTGGGAAGTTATATGCTTATATGAACGTTCAAAATCGCGTCATTACGATACAAATGAAAAGTGATCTTCCACATTTGGAAAAAGTTAGTAAGGGATTAATTGCACAACTGAAAAAGAACTTAGCGAAACATGGATATACATTAAGTACGATCAAATTTGAAAAATTCCAAAGTCAAGATAAGATAAATAATAAACATGAAAAATTACCTATTTACCATTCTTTTAGGAATGTGGATGTGAAAATATGAAAAGTAAAAAAAGAAAAAAAGCAGTAGCGGTATCCCATTCAGATGAACGGTCGGCTCCAATTATTAAAGCGAAGGGAAATGGTTTAATTGCCGATGAAATAATACAATTGGCTCAAGAAAATGATATACCAATTTATGAAGACAAAGCGCTAGTCGAATTATTAGGTAAATTTGATTTAAATGAAACAATTCCTGAAGAATTATATACTGTTGTAGCAGAAGTGTTTGCTTTTATATACCGTTTGGACAAGGAAGAACAAAAAAGGAACTACAAAATAAATAAGGATCGATAAGTTCCTTTTTTTTAAGGCTGTAATGTTTAGAATTTTATAAGAATAATAATTTTCTAATAGAATAGAATGAAATCAATTCAGCTTTATGCGCTTAGTCACGTTGGTTTAAAAAACATTTGGAATTATATAGAAAAATAATGACCTAGAATAGAAAATATTGCAAAAAACTAGACAAGATTTTAAGTATTGGATAAAATGAAGTCGCAATTATTTTTTTAGGGAGATTAGGAGGATGGGAAATGAATATTCATGAATATCAAGGAAAAGAAATCCTCAGAAAAAAAGGTGTTTCTGTTCCTAATGGAAAAGTTGCATTTACTGTAGATGAAGCTGTTGAAGCAGCTAAAGAACTAGGTACGGATGTTGTTGTGGTTAAAGCACAAATCCATGCCGGTGGAAGAGGGAAAGCTGGCGGTGTCAAAGTAGCTAAGAGTCTTGATGAAGTTCGTACATATGCGGAAGAATTATTAGGTAAAACCTTGGTAACGCATCAAACAGGTCCTGAGGGGAAAGAAGTTAAGCGTTTACTTATTGAAGAAGGATGCGATATTAAACAAGAATATTATGTTGGTTTAGTACTTGACCGTGCTATTTCAAGAGTTGTATTGATGGCTTCAAGTGAAGGTGGAACCGAAATTGAGGAAGTGGCGGAGAAAACTCCTGAAAAAATATTTAAAGAAGAGATTGATCCTCTAGTAGGACTAACACCTTTCCAAGCTAGAAGAATTGCATTTAAACTCGGTATTCCAAATGAATTAGTTAATAAAGCAGTAAAATTTATGATTGGTTTATATGAAGTATTCGTTGAAAAAGACTGTTCTATCGCTGAAATCAATCCGCTCGTTGTAACTGGAGATGGCAATGTAATGGCGTTGGATGCGAAACTGAACTTTGATAGTAATGCACTGTATCGTCATCCTGATATCGTTGAATTACGTGATTTTGATGAAGAGGATCCAAAAGAGATCGAAGCATCGAAATATGATTTAAGTTATGTTTCCTTAGATGGAAATATCGGATGTATGGTAAATGGTGCTGGCCTTGCAATGTCAACAATGGACATAATTAAATATTACGGAGGAGAACCAGCTAACTTCCTAGATGTTGGTGGCGGTGCGACTACAGAAAAAGTGACGGAAGCGTTTAAAATTATTTTATCTGATGAAAATGTAAAAGGAATTTTTGTCAATATTTTTGGTGGCATTATGAAATGTGACGTGATTGCTACAGGTGTTGTTGAAGCAGCGAAACAAGTAGGTTTATCTGTACCTTTAGTAGTAAGACTTGAGGGTACAAATGTTGAGTTAGGTAAACGTATCTTAGAAGAGTCTGGTATTAATGTTGTATCAGCTGAATCAATGGCAGATGGTGCACAAAAAATTGTTGAACTAGTAAAATAATTTCCTTTGTTAATAGAATTACAATGTATTTAGATGAGAATGAAGGTGAGGGGTAAACATGGGAGTTTATGTAAACAAAGATACAAAGGTTATTGTGCAAGGAATAACAGGTAAAACAGCCCTTTTTCATACAAAGCAAATGATTGAATATGGTACAAAAATTGTTGGTGGAACATCCCCAGGCAAAGGTGGAACAGAAGTAGAAGGTGTTCCGGTATTCAATACCGTACAAGAGGCGAAAGAAGCAACTGGTGCTACAGTATCTGTTATATATGTACCAGCTCCATTTGCTGCAGATGCTATTATGGAAGCGGTTGATGCAGAATTAGATTTAGTTATTTGTATCACTGAGCATATTCCTGTTCTCGATATGGTCAAAGTAAAAAGATATATGGAAGGGAAAAAGACACGTTTAATTGGACCAAACTGTCCAGGAGTGATTACAGCTGATGAATGTAAAATCGGCATTATGCCTGGATATATACATAAAAAAGGTCATATTGGTGTCGTATCCCGTTCAGGAACATTAACATATGAAGCTGTCCATCAATTAACTCAAGCGGGAATCGGTCAATCAACGGCTGTTGGTATTGGGGGTGACCCAGTCAACGGTACAAACTTTATCGATGTGTTAAAAGAGTTTAATGAAGATCCAGAAACTTATGCTGTTATCATGATTGGTGAAATTGGTGGAACTGCTGAAGAAGAGGCAGCAAGATGGATTAAAGAAAATATGACTAAACCGGTTGTCGGATTTATTGGAGGACGTACAGCACCTCCAGGAAAACGTATGGGACACGCTGGAGCGATAATTGCCGGTGGTAAAGGAACAGCTGATGAAAAAATTCGTGTCATGAATGAGTGTGGTATAGAAGTCGCTGACACACCGGCTGTAATCGGCGAAACATTAATTAACGTGTTGAAAGAAAAAGGACTATATGAAAAATGTAAAACACATGAATGAATAAAATTCTACACAAAATGGGGCTGCCTTCAATGACAGCCCCTTCTTTTTCATAATCATGAAAGGAGTCGTATCAAGGTAATGAAAAATGAGCAATTTAAAAATAGATTGGTTCATTTGTATGAGTGTCGTGGGATTGGTTTAAAGACGCTTAGTAAAATGGTAAAATTTGATCCGTCATTAAATGAGATTTACTTCATGACTAAACAAGAGTTACAATATTATTTTCAAATATCCAGCAATTTTATTGATGTAATGTATTTTGATCTTCATCATAGAGAACCGTATGAAGTTTATAAAAATTATCAACAAATGAACATCCAAATTATTACAATCTTTGATCATGAGTACCCGAAATTATTAAAACATATATATAACCCTCCACTTGTCCTTTACTGTAAAGGAAACATCCAATTGTTACAAAATCAGAGTCTAGCTGTTGTTGGTACACGAAATCCAAGCACATATGGTATACAAGCGACAAAAAAATTTGTGAGTGAATTAGTTGAAGCAAATTATAGTATTGTTAGCGGTTTAGCTAGGGGCATTGATTATATTGCACATAAAACTTGCATGGAGCAAAACGGTCAAACAATTGCCATTTTAGGTAGTGGCTTCTCACAAATTTATCCCCGTGAACATAAAAATATAGCAAAAAAGATGGCGGATTCACATTTACTTCTATCAGAATATCCTCCGAATACAAAACCACAAAAGAGATATTTTCCAGAACGAAATCGAATCATTAGCGGTGTATCAATTGGCACACTTGTCATTGAAGCAAGAGAAAAAAGTGGCTCCTTAATAACAGCAGATCTGGCATTAAATGAAGGAAGAGAAGTTTTTGCTGTTCCCGGATCCATCTTCTCTGAACCTTCGAAAGGAACGAATAATCTTATTCAACAAGGTGCAAAATTAATTCAATCTGTATCTGACATATTATCAGAATTACCAAAAAATACTACACAAATGGTATGAAAGAAATTATTTTTGAATAAACTATGCAAATGAAATCTTTATCATACCAATGTTATACTTACACAAATTTAGAGTTGAAAAGGGTTTCTTATTGACAAACCATTACTTTTTCTTTAATAATTAGTGATAGTTTCCTTTTCTACATGTATAATATAAAGAAGTTTCTTGAATAAATGTAATTTGAAAGAGAGACCTCTAAGGAGGATAAACATGTCAGATTATTTAGTAATTGTGGAATCACCAGCGAAAGCCAAAACGATTGAACGTTATTTAGGAAAAAAGTATAAAGTGAAAGCATCGATGGGACATGTTCGAGATTTACCAAAAAGTCAAACCGGTGTCGATATAGATAATAATTACGAACCCAAATATATAACGATACGCGGAAAAGGTCCTGTTTTAAAAGAATTAAAATCAGCGGCTAAAAAAGCGAAAAAAGTATATTTAGCAGCCGACCCTGATCGTGAAGGTGAAGCAATAGCATGGCATTTAGCACATTCATTAAACTTAGATTCAACATCCGATTGTCGTGTTGTTTTTAATGAGATTACAAAAGATGCGATTCAGGAATCCTTTAAACATCCGCGGCCGATTAATATGGATTTAGTAGATGCTCAACAAGCAAGACGAATATTAGATCGTCTAGTCGGTTACAAAATAAGTCCAATATTATGGAAGAAAGTGAAAAAAGGACTTAGTGCCGGGCGAGTTCAATCTGTTGCTGTCAAACTCATTATCGACCGTGAAAATGAAATAAAAAATTTTGTCCCTGAAGAATATTGGACAATTAGCGGCCAATTTGAATATGAAAATGAACTCTTCACGGCTCAATTTTATGGTGTAAATCAAAGTGGTGAACAAAAGAAACGAGAGTTAAAATCTGAAGATGATGTTAAAAATATTTTAGCTGAAATAAAAAATGAAAAGTTTAAAGTTCATTCCGTTAAGAAAAAAGAAAGAAAGCGAAACCCTTCTCCTCCATTTATTACATCATCGTTACAACAAGAGGCAGCAAGAAAATTAAACTTTCGAGCAAGAAAAACAATGATGCTTGCGCAACAATTATATGAAGGAATTGACTTAGGTAAAGAAGGAACCGTAGGTTTAATTACGTACATGAGAACAGATTCAACACGGATATCCGAGTCAGCCCAAAAAGAGGCACTTGAATACATTGCTGGTGAATATGGTGAACAGTATACTCAGAAAACAACTGTTAAGCGAAAAAATAATACGAATGTTCAAGATGCCCATGAGGCAATAAGACCAACGAGTGTTTTTCGAACACCTTCTTCTGTAAAAGATGCTTTGTCTCGTGACCAATACCGATTATATAAGCTAATTTGGGAACGGTTTGTTGCTAGTCAAATGGCACCTGCAATTATGGATACGATGACTGTTGATTTAGTTAACGAATCGATTATATTCAGAGCTAATGGTTCAAAAATCAAATTCCCAGGTTTTATGAAGGTTTATGTTGAAGGAACGGATGATAATAAGGAAGAAAAGGATGCACTCCTTCCTGACTTGATAGAAGGGGAGTTTGTTACAACGAAAGAGATTGAACCAAAACAACATTTTACACAACCACCACCACGCTATTCTGAAGCTCGTTTAGTTAAAACATTAGAAGAGTTAGGGATTGGAAGACCGTCGACTTATGCACCGACTTTAGATACGATTCAAAAACGCGGATATGTCGCTTTGGAAAACCGTCGTTTTGTTCCAACGGAATTAGGCGAAATTGTAATTCAACTAATTTCTAACTTTTTCCCTGAAATTATTAATGTGGAATTTACAGCAAAAATGGAAAAAGAACTAGATGAAATTGAAGAAGGAAAAGAAAATTGGGTCAAAGTGATAGATGATTTCTATAAAGATTTTCGAGTTCGCCTAGAAATTGCAGAAAAAGAAATGGAAGAAGTCGAAATCGAGGATGAACCTGCCGGTGAAGATTGTGAAAAATGTGGCAGTCCTATGGTTATTAAAATGGGACGCTATGGTAAGTTCATGGCATGCAGTAATTTTCCTGATTGTCGGAATACGAAAGCAATTGTAAAAGAAATTGGAGTCACGTGTCCAAAATGTAATGAAGGTCAAGTGGTTGAAAGGAAATCGAAAAAACGAAGAATTTTTTACGGTTGTAGCCGTTATCCGAAGTGTGAATTTGTTTCATGGGATAAACCAGTCCCTCGTCCATGTCCGAAATGTGAAGGTTTATTAGTTGAGAAAAAAATTAAAAAAGGTGTTCAAATTCAATGTACAGAATGTGATTATAAAGAACAACCACAAGAGTGAGTGATAATGGACTCACTCTTTTTT
>CADBNU010000170.1 GCA_902796085.1 Heyndrickxia coagulans | reverse complement strand
TTATTACATAATGAATTGATTGGATGGTTTAATATATACACTATCAGTTTCTAAGCCAAAATCGCGTTTTTGTAAAAATTGTTCATATGAAAAAGGAAACGAAAAACCAAGTTCCTCTAAAATTTGGACATTGCGTTCATACATTTCTTGATATTTACTTTTTTCCAAGCCATTGGATTCAATTAAAAAGATCAGGGTTTCTAAACCCGAAATTATTTGATATGATTCTTTCAGTGTACCAGTCAATTCATTTTTACCTAAAATATTTAAAAAATTCATCTTTTCAAATTTGGATATTTCTTCTTCTGAAAAATATACAGGGAAAACAGAAGAATAAAAATATTCAACTAAATTTTTTATTTTCAATTCTTGTTCTGTCGTTGAAGCATACACGATCTTCAAGATGTAACCCACCTTTATTACATATTTACTCCATCTTGATGCTAAGCATATCATTAGAATAACATAGGAATTCCTAGAATGATTGTGGTAATTTGAGGTAATCTAAGGGTGATCAAATGCATATTGTAAAAAAACAAAACAGCGATTTAATCATTACAGTTCCTAAGGAATGGGACGGGCTAACCATCGAAGACGTATTAAAAAAGGAATGGCATTTATCCAAAAAAACGATACACCTTATACGAATGGATAAATTAGTAGCCATAAATGGAAAAAACGTCCGTTTTTCCGAACGCTTACAAAAAGGACAAAAATTCATTATTCATAATGTTTTACAATACGAAGATTACGGTTATGAGCCGTATCCAGTCGATTTTAATGTGCTATATGAAGATGATTTTTTACTTATCGTAAACAAACCTGCAGGAATCGCAACCCATCCGAATAAGCAAGAGGATATACAGACATTAGCAAACGGGATTGCTTACTACTTACAGGAAAAAGGAGAACGTTGCAAAGTCCATCATGTACATCGTCTTGACAAAGATACATCTGGGGCGATTTTATTTACGAAATCTTCGTTTGTCGGGGCGATTTTAGACCATCAGTTAACAGAACGAAAAATTAAACGGACATACACCGCCATTGTTCATGGAAAATTAAAAAAGAAAAGAGCCATCATCCGGGCAAAAATTGGTCGTGATCGTCACCATCCAACACGTAGACGCGTATCACCTACTGGACAAGATGCCATTACCCATTATGAAGTAATTGCTTTCGATGCGAAGAAAAATGTAAGTCAAATCAGATGTGAATTGAAAACAGGAAGGACACATCAAATCCGTGTTCATCTTGCACATATTGGTCATCCTCTTGTCGGAGATACTCTCTATGGTGGAAAACCGATATTTTATAGACAAGCATTACATGGACAATTTCTAACCTTTATTCATCCATTCACATTGGAAAAAATAAAGATCGAAGCACCATTTATCGATAATTTTCCGACATTATGCTAAATCTAAATACGTAAGTTTTTCCATATCCATGAATCGGTTTAAAATATATTCTAAAAAAGATAGGTAGTCATGATAAAAATGATTCGAATGCAAATGGTGATATTCCAAAAAGTTCAGCTATACCACTATAAACACCGAACAGCGATTTAGGGATTGAGGATTTTTTATTTACTCATTCAACTCTCTATCATGACGAAATAGGGGAGAAAATGTTTCAAAAGATTTAGGATAGGTAGCTAAATTTAAAAAGCTCCTATCCTATATTCTTTAGAAAAATAAATCTGGGTCTTTAAATAAACGTGTGTTTTTATCCAATTGATCAATTTGTTCCATATCTTCAGCGGTTAATTCAAAGTCAAAAATGTCAGCATTCTCCTTAATTCTCGATGGCGTTACTGATTTAGGAATGATCACAATATCATTTTGCAAGTGCCAACGTAAAGTCACTTGTGCTGGGGTTTTTCCGTATTTTTTCCCAATTTCAGCTAAAACAGGATCATCTAATACTTGACCCCTACCTAATGGTGACCAAGCTTCCACAACAATGTCATGTTGTTTACAAAACTCACGTAATTCTTTTTGTTGGAAATAAGGGTGTAATTCAACTTGATTTATAACCGGTTTTTCTTCCGAATGTTCCATTAGCGTTTGTAAATGATGTGGCTTAAAATTACTGACTCCAATTGCCCGAACGCGACCATCACGATACAATTTTTCCAAAGCACGCCATGTATCTATAAATGTATCTTTTCCTGGCCAGTGAATTAAATATAAATCAACATAATCAAGCCCTAACTTACTAATGCTTTTATCAAATGCTTTTAACGTCTTCTCATAACCATGATCTGTGTTCCATACTTTTGTTGTTACAAAAATTTCTTCTCTCGGAATCCCGCTTTCTTTTATCGCTTTACCAAC
>CADBNU010000169.1 GCA_902796085.1 Heyndrickxia coagulans | reverse complement strand
CCCCGTTAACCAAGAATTCTATCCCTATTATACAAAAAAACCTGTAGATTTGGCCACTAGTTAGGGACTTTGTCTACAAGCTGAAACGCCTTATATTAAGGCGTTTCTTGATTATCATTTGAATACTGTTGTTCAGTTTGTCTAGCTAGTTGAGAATTCTCACCATAACCGGGTGCATGACTTGTATGAGTTTCGTGATATTGATTCCCAGACCCTGGAGTTTGGTTATTTTTATTTTTATTATGTAAATGCTTATTTTCCACTTAACCTTCACCTCCCAGTAATATCGTTAGGTTAACTCAAATTGAAAAAATTATTCTAGTTCGAACTGAACGCCCTAGTTTTTAACCTTAGTTATATTTGTACACACATATTTGTTTTACATGAATACAATTTATTGTATTAACGATCTTATTTTGAGCTTTCCATGAATAATACTGCATCCAAAGTATCACAGAGGAGGAGAAGGATTGAAAAAACACATTTTCACGATATTGATGTCTTTTCTTCTTATTGGTTTAACCGCCGCCTGTTCGTCCAGTTTTGATCACATTACGATACCGGATGATCGGTCAAAGAAAGAACAAACAGATATGACTGAGAAGAAAAGAAAAGAGCAGAGTAAGAAAAACGATCAAACCGATAGGAAAACAATGGCTGATGACTTAAGACAATATTTGCTTGTCGATTTACAAAATGCTTCTTTTCTTGAATATGAAGCAATAACCGCCTATGAAAGTGTAACAGGAATGAATTATACAGATGATATAACGACCCTTGAAACATTGAAAAATGAAGTTATTCCGACTTATACCGATTTATTAGATGAATTGTATAATGTAAAGGTTTCAAATCCGATTTTAAACGAATTACATTCTCTCTATATTAGTGGAGCAGAAAAACAGTTAGATGCTTTTTATCTATTTGTAGAAGGAATTGAAAAACAAAACCCAGCCATAATTAGCGAGGGAAATAAAATATTGGCTGAGGGAAAAGAATTAATTGATCGATTTGTAAAGGAAATGGAAAAATTAACGTTGGAGTACGGAATTTCATATTACTAAAATTTAAATGAAAACGATAGAGAATTAGTTTTCTCCTTTATATTCGGTGACACCGAATGTACTAGCACGATTATATCCATTTAAATAAATGTCTAAATCATGAAAAAAGCGATGTAATGTTCTCATTGTTTCACGACTTTCTTCCGAAATCAATGATTCGGCTATTTCTTGAATAGTAGCAAAATCTTTTGCGAGTTTATCGTTTTGGATATGTGCGCCGTCAATTTGGTCAATGATTTCCTTTGCTATTTTGACTTGTTCGTCATAATCTGCTGAATGAATTCGATTCCAACCAAGGGTATTATTATAAAAATCATGATATGTAGAAATAAATGAATGACCATCCTTACCATCGCTCATAGTTATAATAGATACATCAGCTGGTTTATGGAACTTTTCTCCATCTTTCCTCTTCATATTTTCCGTCCTTGTTTCCATTTCTTTATCCTTATTTTGGCTTGTTTGTTCAGCAGATTTTTCTACCCATAATAAAAGAAAATAAGAAATACTTATAATTCCGACGGATATGAATATAATACTGGATAGCCAACTTATTATTTTTTTTTGATTCATCCCCGAACTCTCCTTCCCCTTAAGTGTAATCTTAATAGAGAGGATCACTCATCCGCAACATTTTCAACTTCATTGTTTTTTTAAAAATAAGCCATATTTTGAAAAATAAAATACATAATAAATGTTAGGTGACGAAGATGAAAATTAGATTTGGATATGTGGCGACCGCTCTCGGTTTATGGGATGCAAGTCCTTCGAAAACTTTAACTTATACACGTTTTTGCAAGTTAAATAAACACGAACGAATGGATTTACTGAAAACAATTACAGCGAAAAATCTAGCACATACGAAACGAATTCTACATTATAATTTAGCCCATGAAATTAAGCTGTATCGATTTTCTAGCGCATTAGTTCCTTTAGCCACTCATCCAGAAGTCAAGTGGGATTTTATAACCCCCTTTCGATCGGAATGGAAGCAATTAGGTGAACTTATCAAATTAGGGTCGATGCGCCCAAGCTTTCATCCAGGACAATACACGTTATTTACTAGTCCACGTAATGGAGTAACTGAAAATGCGGTATTTGATATGGAGTATCATTATAAAATGTTAGAGGCGATGGGAATTGAACAAGATGCGGCAATAAACATACATATTGGTGGTGCGTATGGAGATAAAAAAAGCACATTAATCCGCTTCCATGAAAATTTAAAGACGCTCCCAAATCATATTAAAAGAATAATGACTTTAGAAAATGATGATAAAACGTATAATATAAGAGAAACATTGGAAGCTTGTGAGAAAGAAAATATACCAATGGTGTTAGATTACCATCATTATATAGTCAATAAGGACGGTTTGGAATTAGAGGTATATATAGATCGGATTTTTAAAACATGGACAGAGAGAAATCTTCTGCCCATCGTTCATCTTTCATCTCCAAAGTCAAAGAATGAACTACGTGCTCATAACGATTTTGTTGCTTTGGATTTTGTTCTACCATTTATAAAACTTGCAAGAGAATTAAATCGAGATTTTGATTGTATGATTGAAGCAAAACAAAAAAATCTTGCCATGTTTCGTTTCATTGAAGAACTTACTTCCATTCGAGGAATCCGTCGAATCGATTCCTCTTCAATTGAATGGTAAATAATTTATTGAGATTTTGAAAAATATTAGAATAAAGTTTGACAAAATTGTTAACTTTCCCTTATAATAAGAAATGTAATCGCTTGCATTTGCGAATAAAGGGGATATTTTTTGGGGAGAATTTAATAGATAAATAGAGAGAGAAAAGAACGGGTATTTTTTAGAGTATGTTTTCTAAACGAAATCATACTCTTTTTTTGTTTGAAAATGATGTTTCATTACTTGTATGAAGGAAATACTAATGGATAAGATTATTACATGGGGAGTGGAATGATGCCGAAAAAAATTCCCGAAAATAAGCATGGTCAAAATGAAACAGAACTGCAGTCAACAATCGATAAACTGAATAAAATGTTAGCAAACGTATTAACATATATATCTGATGAAGAAGTAGAAGTAATCGATTTTGAATATCTTTTAGATCATACAGATGGTTTAAGACAATGGTGGAATGAATACCAAGAGGCAAACCGTAAAAAATTAGAAGATGAAATAAAAAAATCATTAAAAAATCTTTCAATAAAAGAACTAAAAGAAATTAACGATAAAATAAAAAGTAGAGAATAATTATATTATGTAAACTAAAAAATAGTGGGAATGATATATTTTTACCCACTATTTCTTTTTTAATTATCCGAAATCTTTTGTTTGTACACGATTTTTAAAGGCTTCTTGTGTTACAATAAGTTCTTCATCGCCAATGGCTTCTTTCGATTTATCTTCAGTTCTATTGTTTTTAGGTAAGGGACCAGGATGTCCTTTTTTCTTATGATTAAACGCTTTTCCTCGTGCCATGATACGCTCCTTTCTTTCCATTTGACTTTCACCCTTTATTTTTACTTTTTCGTTTTGAGATATTACATTTGACAAGTGGTAATATAAGGTTCCCAAAATGTAATAGAATTCATAATTCATTTTCAATTAAAGCTTTGAGAAATGTATAGTACAATTAAACACATATTGAAATAATTGGAGGACAATTTCGTGGAGAAAGTTGCCAATTTAAAATTTAAAGAGATTAAAGAAGTTTTTTCTCATGTACCTGTTTCGGAAAAAGCTAGTACAATGACTTCTATACAAATTGTTGATGACATAGAAAAAGATTCCTTTTATTTTCGCGCCCTTGAACAGGAAAATATCATGTTAAATCAAAATCAAATTGATGCAGTAAGACAAACGGATGGGCCGCTTCTTATCATTGCTGGAGCAGGTACTGGAAAAACAACGGTCTTAATTTCACGAATTGGCTATATGTTAACGGTAAAAAAAATTCCAGCTTCAAATATTTTGCTTGTCACTTATACAAAAAAGGCAGCCAATGAAATGAAGGAACGTATTGGACAAATTCCAGGGATAACTCCAGCAATGAAAAGTCAACTTTATACAGGTACATTTCATTCTCTTTTTTTACGGATTTTACGTGAACAAGGAGATAAACGGAAAGTTTTAAGTAATGAACGATTTAAACAAGTGATCATAAAGAAAATTTTACAAGATATGAACTTAAAAGATGATTATCAACCAGAAACGATTCTTTCTATGATCTCGTATTGGAAAAATCAAATTTTAAGACCGAATGATATTAAACCAGAGTCCTCGATCGAAGAAGAATTAAAACAAATTTATAAACAATATGAGGATTGGAAAGAAAACAATCAATATATAGATTTTGACGATTTTATGCTTGAAACCTATTTTTTACTGACATATGAACCTGAAGTATTAAAGTATTATCAGGAAAAATTTAAATATATTTTAGTAGATGAATTTCAAGACACATCCTATATTCAGTATGAATTGATGAAATTATTAGCTGCACCTCAAAATAATTTATGTGTTGTCGGTGATGATGCTCAAACGATTTACGGTTTTCGTGGGGCAGAAAGTCATTTCATCCTAAATTTCGATAAAGTATTTCCGCATGCACAACAGGTCCTATTAGATATTAATTATCGATCGACTGATAAAATTGTTGGTTTAGGTAATGAAATCATTAGAAAAAGTAAACAAAAAATTGACAAGCAATTAAAAGCGATGCGAACAGGATATCAATCACCGAAGTTTCTGCGACCGAACACGATAAATGAAGAAGCAAAAATAATCGCTGATACGATTCAAACGCTCGTCCATAACGGAGAAAAAACGTATAAAGATTTTGCTATCCTTTATCGTACTTATGCTGCAAGTAGGGCAATGTATGATGAATTTGTTCTTAGAAAAATTCCTTTTGTTACATATGGAAATGATAGCTTATTTTATAATCATAGTTTTGTAAAGCCTATTGTTGATATACTGCGGTTATCACAAAACCCAAATCTTGAGGAAGCGATCGTTTCTGTTGCTCCGGTTTTTTTCTTAAAAAAAGATGAAGTTGAAAGAACATTAAACCGAATTGCAACAATGGAATATATTGAGGGCAAGCAAAGTGAAAATAAACTTAAGGAAGTTATATCGATCTTATCCAAACACGTGAAGTCTTTCCAACGAGACGCTTTACAGGAGAAATTGTTAGAGTTAGAAAAATTAAAAACGTTGGCGCCAGAAAAGGCGATTAAACATATTCGCACAGGAAGAGTATTTTCCTACGATAAATATTTAGATATGAATAAACGACAAAGTTTAACTTTCCATAAAGAAATGGTAATGGAAATGTTAAATGAGCTGGAAAATTCAGCTAAAAGACATAAAACAATAACAGATTACTTACAGTTTATTGAACAAATTTATCTCACTCATCAAGAAATGGACGCTGTTCGAATTAATGAAGAGGCCAATGTAGTTAAGTGTATGACCATTCATCAAAGTAAAGGGTTAGAATTTGATACGATATTTTTCATTAGTTTTATCGAAAATGTGCTACCTCATAAAGCGGCTCTTTTTGCTGATTATCAAGAGGACCGAATAGCCCGAAACAACCAACCAAATAAAAACTTAAGTAAATTGGAAGAAGCGCTTGAAGAAGAAAAAAGATTAGCCTATGTTGCAATCACACGGGCAAAAAATCAGCTATTTATTTCATCACCTAAGAAACATCATAATGAAAAAGCAAAGGTTTCCCGATTTCTTCTTGAAGCCTTAACCTCCGTTAGAGATACATATGGGAGACAAACGAAAAAATAAAGACTGACTTTCCCTTTTATTCCATGTTAAGATAAGAAATAGAATTGTAAAATTTTGGGAGGAAATCGGATGGTAAAAGCAGTTTTTTTCGATTTAGATGATACATTATTATGGGATAAAAAAAGTATTGCGACAGCTTTTGAAAAAACTTGCAAAATTGCCGAAGACCGTTTTGGTGTAGATGCAAAAAAGTTAGAAAAAACTGTACGGAAAGTTGCCCAAGAATTATATTCAGCTTATGAAAGTTATTCTTTTACTCAATTGATCGGGATCAACCCATTTGAAGGACTATGGGGAGATTTTAATGATAAAGAGGAAGGATTTCAAAAATTAAGAGAAATTGTACCGGAATACCGTCAGCATACTTGGACGTTAGGATTAAAAATAATGGGAATAGATAATGAAGAATTTGGTTGTGAGTTAAGTGAACGTTTTGTTTCAGAACGAAAAAAAGCTCCCTTTGTTTATGAGGATACTTTTTCTGTGTTAGATGCCTTAAAGTCTAAATTTCGTTTGCTACTACTCACGAATGGTTCTCCGGAGTTACAAAAAATGAAATTATCGATGACATCAGAACTTGTTCCTTATTTTGAACACATTGTCATTTCTGGAGAATATGGAAAAGGTAAACCGGATCCGGGCATTTTTGCATATGCGTTACAAAAAATGAATTTAACAAATGGTGAAGTCATTATGGTGGGAGATAATTTACATACAGATATTTTAGGAGCAAATCGTTCCGGAATTCAATCTGTTTGGGTGAATCGGCATGATTTAACAGCGAAAGAAATCAAACCAACTTTTGAAATTAAATGTCTAAGTGAATTGATTGAAATTGTAGATACATTATAAATCAATACAAAAGACGACTATAATAGCGATAGTCGTCTTTTGTATGTTTTTATGCACAAGTGGGAAACTATAACCGATCAATTTTATCAGGGGGATTATATATGGCAAAACGTAAAGCGGAAAGAAATGCGGTGGAAAAGCATTCAAAAACACCGAAGAAAAATATTGAACAGACGGATTTTACAGCAGAATTTGCTCGTGAAGAGAATCCGATGAAAGGATTTAATCGAAATTCTAAAAGAGGAAGAGAAGGGAAACATAATGAAAGACCAATCGAATAAAAAACAAACAGGAAAGGCAAGTCATGTGGAATTTGGGATTGAATTCGGAAATATTAATGCAAATAAATTTATGGAGTTAGCCACGGATCATTTATCACGAAAAACTAAAAAGAATAAAAAGCAATAAATAAATTATATGTTACCTAGGCTGACAGACTAGAAAATGGGAGTCGATGTTTTACTCCCATTTTTTGGTGAATCTAATTTTTTATTTTGATAAATTGAATTGCTTTTCTATTTTAATAAACTGCAAATACATTACTATTCTCCATGGAATGATCATACCAAAGGCCAAAACCCAAAACATACCACCTAGTTCCCCAATATCAATCGTTTGTGAAAAATATAACTTTAATCCGATCCGAACAATAAGTAAAGAAACTAATATAATTGGAAAAGCCTTTGATTTTTTTAAATAAATTTTATTCCCGTTACGTTCAAATTTTGTCGTTACTATTAGAAAGATAGATAAAAGAATGCCAACAATGAACGCTTCTAAAAGTTGTAATAGAGAAATACGGAAATATGGAAAAATAAACATGAAAGCACCAGTACTCATAAATATAGGTGGTAGTATAATTTTCTTTTTTGTTACAGGATAGTTGGTCGCCTTCATTCGTATTACGATTACGATAATTGCCATTATAAGCGGAATAATTAATGATAAATATAACATAGGATCATCCTTATAAAAAATATATTCTTTAGAAAACTTACCATAAAACTAGTATTCATACAATGAACTTTATCATAATTTAATCATGAAATATCAAATAGTCAGAATAAAAAGATCAATGTATTAGTGTCTAAATGTGGCATTAAAATATCACATGAATTGCGAATAGTTTTATAATTTTTGATAGAACAATTGCAAAATGGAAAAATTTGTATTATATTAGTGATGTCATCATTGTGAAATTCTGATCAAGTGGAGATGTAAATATTTATGTTTGATGCTTATAGCTGAGTGATTAAGTCGTACCAATTGTCGAACATGTAGATTAGTCAATTTCATAATATATTTGAAGAGTAGAAAGTGGAAAAACTAAGACATAATGGTTTAATATGCGTTAATTGATTTTTTCCAATCATCTTGTATTTTAGTTCGAAGGAAATTTCTTAAGACGTTTCCGCTTGAAAAGTGGGACGTCTTTTTTCCTTTAATTACGTGAACTTTCAATAAAAAAAGTACTGTTTTTTACGCTAATTTGTTAGTTTTGTAACAGAAAAATCTAGTTTCTCTTTTATAAGTAAAAATTTTTACAAGTCAAAAAATGAAATTGTATAATAAAAATAGTTTTATAAGAATAATCTTTTTATTCAAACATAT
>CADBNU010000168.1 GCA_902796085.1 Heyndrickxia coagulans | reverse complement strand
TTTTTGTCATATGTTCCCGTAAATGTTGGTGTAATTCGTTTGCAAAGTGATTTTTTAATTCCATATTTCCCCTCCGTTCGCAAATTGATAATTAAAAAAGCCCGCCTCTAAAAAAGAGACGAGCTTAAACCCGTGGTACCACTCTTGTTAACAATACAGAAAAATCCCGTATTGTTCCCTTGTGGCCATTAACGTTGGCATACGAAGTGCTCCTACTAACTTCAGAGACTTTTCTCAGAAGTGCGTTTCAAAAGAGGCTTCAACTAGGCTCTCACCGTCCCTAGCTCGCTTAGTTCCACTACTCTTTTTACTCTCTTCGTCATGGAATCTGATATTTTATTTAATAAATATTATATCTTTTGAGTCGTAAAAATCAACTTAATCCTCCGTATTTGTCGAGAACATATATTTTTTATGATAAAACTTTATGCTAAAGATAATTCCCATAGCTAGCATATTTCCCATTAATGAACTTCCACCATAACTAACAAAAGGAAGTGGAATCCCGGTTATTGGTAACAGTTGAATTGTCATTCCAATATTTTGAAAAACATGGAAAGTCGTCATGGTAATAATTCCTGCACATACATATGAGTCAAAAGGTGAATTGGCTTCAAGAGCAACTTTAATTAAGTGATAAATAAGCAGGAAAAATAGGCATATTACGACACTGGCTCCGATAAAACCAAACTCTTCGCCAATTGTACTAAAAACAAAGTCTGTATGCCTGTCCGACACATAAACTTCTTTCCCCATATAACCTTTACCAAAGATTTCCCCTGAACCAATGGCTTGTAGAGAAGTTACAAGTTGATAACCTTCATGAGATGAATAACTATATGGGTCTAACCATGAATAAATACGAGCCAATTGATATTGCGGAATATAAGACTCTACCCACTCTGGAAAGTAGATCATGATTAAAATAATAGCTGCACCGACGGACATAATAACCGAAAAAACAGGAACGATAATTTTCCATGTAATTCCTGAAACAAGCATCATCCCAGCAGCAATGGCAATAACAACCAAGCCTGTTCCTAGGTCCGGTTGCAACATAATCATTCCTAATGGAAGTAATGTTGTTAGAATTAATTTTCCTAATAACCAAAACTCCGTTTTCAAGGTTTTTAATTTATAATTTTGATGGTGATCGGAAATTACTCGACTTAAGGCCAATATTAGAAAAATTTTCATAAATTCCGATGGTTGAATCGTCCCAACTTTTGGTATCGTAAACCAACTCTTTGCACCGTTTCTTGGTTCAGCAATGGATTCTGGTGCAAAATGTAAAAATACGAGTATAAATATACCGAAACCATATAATATCCAGGAAAGCTTTTTATATTGATCAGGTTCAAACAACATAGCAAAGGCAATAATAAAGGCACCTACACCATACCAGACTACTTGTTGAAAAACAAAGTTTCCAACATACTGACCATGGGTTTGAGCACTTGAGATTGCAATAAGACTAACAACTAAAAAAAGAAATAATATAAATGCTAATGTCCAATCAAAACGGTCTACACCTTTTTTTTCATCTTCCATAAAATTCACCTTTTCATTAGTCGAAGGATCGATAAGTTTTGATAGCATATTATACCATAAAAAATACCACAAAATATATTTTTTTCAGTGGATCCATTTTTTAAAAAAGCTATTAACATTGCTTATCGTAACAAAATTAATCATAACTTACAATGGATAATCAATTTAAGTGTTTATGTAGTAACGTTTCTAAAAAGGGGAGAAATTTGATTGTATGTCTTTGATCATTCTCTGTTCGATATTGTTAGTTTCAACCATACCTAGATTGTAGCACATAAAAAAATCCCTCAGAAATAGGCTGAGAGATTTTAAAAATTTATCCATACCGTTCGGTAAGAAAAATTTAAATTGCTTCTGTATTTGCTGTTGTTATATTAATTGCCGATTGATCTGGAATAGCCTTCTCCACAATCTTTTTTACTTCAATATAGTCAATGTGGTGATCTTCCATTTCGAGAACCTTAAATTCGTATCCTTCAAAATGAATTGTGTCACCTTGTTTTGCCTCAAAGTTTTCTGTTAAGAACCAACCACCAATCGTATCTACATCTTCATCATTGATTTCTATATTTAAAAGATCATTAATTTCAGATACTAAAACTTTACCATCAAAAATGTAATGATTTTCACCAATATGTCGAATTAATGGAATTTCATCTAAATCAAATTCGTCACGAATTTCACCGACGATTTCTTCAATTATATCCTCAACAGTGACTAATCCACTTGTTCCGCCATATTCATCATATAAAATGGCCATATGAATTTGTTCTTTTTGCATTTTCAAAAGAAGATTATGAATAGGGATTGTATCAATTACCCGAATTATAGGTCTTATATATGTTCGAATGGATGTTTTTGAAATATCTTTTCCTGATATAACTGAAGTTAAAACTTCTTTTAAGTTAATTAAACCGACAATATGGTCTTTATCACCATCTGTTACAGGATAACGAGTGAATTTTTCAACTTCAGCTATTTGTAATAAAGTTTCTATTGATTCATTAACATCAATGCTTTCTATTTCCGTACGAGGTACCATAATTTCTTTTGCAATGCGATTGTCGAATTCAAAAATATTATTGACATATTTAAATTCAGACTGATTAATTTCACCGTTTTTATAGCTTTCGGATAAGATCATACGTAACTCTTCTTCAGTATGGACATTTTCTCCCTCTGATGCAGGCTTGAACCCGAAAGCTTTTACAACTAATCGAGCTGAACCATTTAAAAGCCAGATAAATGGATACATAATCCGATAGAACCATATTAACGGCCTTGCAAATAGTAAGGAAACTTGTTCTGCTTTTTGAATTGCAATTGTTTTTGGTGCAAGCTCCCCAATAACGACATGTAAAAAAGTCATGATTAGGAATGCTAAAGTTATAGATAGAGCATAAGAAAGCGAAGCTGGTATGTGAATGTTATTAAACAATGCTGATAATATGGATCTAAAAGTGGATTCGCCTAACCATCCGATCCCTAAAGCTGTTACAGTAATTCCTAATTGACATGCAGATAAGTATTCATCTAGATTCTCAATGACCTTTTTCGCAGCGATTGCTTTCTTATTACCTTCCTCAACGAGTTGATCGATCCTGGATACACGTACCTTAACAATAGCAAACTCAGAAATTACAAAAAAAGCAGTTAAGCCAATTAATATGGCAATATAAATCAGGCCAACTATGTCGTCCAACAAAATTCCCTTCCCCGTATCAACCGGGTAGGGAGTTCACCTCCTAAAAAGTTAAAAATTAAATTTTTTAATGATTAATATATTAAATTGCGAAGATAAATTCCTCCTTTATATTACATTTTACAATAGATAAAAATTTTTGTTAACGAAAAAAGTTAGAAATTAATCCTATAAATGGAATGCTGTCCAAAAACAATGGAAGATTCATATAATTCTGAAAACAAAAGACAGAATTTTTAATTAATTTTATTATAAATTTTATGCGAAAGACAGTCAATGTAAGCGAGTAATATTTATTACAATATATATGTAAAAGAAGGAAAAAGGATCACTATTTTATAATGACGGTAAAAAAAGAGGCTAAAGAGCCTCTTTTTTTATATGAATGAAGATCCAATAGACCTTATTGTTTACAGTAAATAATCTAAAAATAGTGTAGCGATCGTAAAGTATGTGATTAAAGAAAATATGTCGTTTAAAGTTGTAATTAGCGGACCTGAAGCGATGGCAGGATCGATATTTATTTTATATAGAATTAAAGGGATAATCGTACCTGATAACGTTCCGATAATTAATGTTAAGAGTAGTGACAATCCGACAACAAGACCTAAATAAATATTCCCTTGCCATAAGTAGGCAATAGCTGATATTAATAATCCGCAAACAATCCCGATTAACAAGCCTACAAGAAACTCGCGGTAAATGAGCTGGAAAATTTCTTTTTTATTTACCTTTTGCCCTGCAAGCCCACGCACAACAACGGCAAGGGATTGGGTACCGGTATTTCCAGTCATCCCTGAGATCATTGGCATGAAGAAGGTTAATGCGACTACTAGACTTAAAGTATCTTCAAAATAACTAATGATACTGCCTGATAAAACGCCGATAACAAGTAATAAAACGAGCCAAGGAAGTCTCCTCCAAGCAGCAACCGAAGCCTTTGTATCAAAGTCAATGGCCTTACCTGATGCGGATAATTTTTCAATATCTTCGTTAGCTTCTTCAATAATAACATCGAGCATATCATCAAAAGTGATAATTCCGAGTAAGATATGATTATCGTCAACAACAGGTAAAGCGAGGAAATCATATCGTTCTAATATGGCTGCTGCCTCTTCCTGGTCAGTATAAGCCGATACATAAATAACCCGTGTAAACATAATATCTTTTATTTTTTGATCTAACTCGGCAAGTAGCAAATCACGGTAAGAAACAACTCCCACAAGTTTACGGTTTTCGTCGATGACGTATAAATAGGATATTGTTTCTGCATAAGAAGCGAAATTCTTCAATTTATCAATGGCTTCGCGCACTGTGTAGTAATCTTTGATCCATACAAATCGGTTGGTCATTAAACGTCCAGCTGTCTCTGCTGGGAAAGTCATGATGTTTTGCACAATGGTTGATTCTTCGTGCTTCATCACCGAAAGTAGTGCTTCTGCCTTTTCTTCTGGCAATTCGTGTAATAAATGAGCGAGGTCATCATTATCCATCAAGTCTAGAATATCCGCTTTTTTCTCTGGAGGTAATTTGTTTAATATGTCATATTGTAAGTTAGTATCTTCAACTTCTTGTATCACATCTGCTAATAAGTGATTATTTAAATATAAGAGGAACCTCGATTTGAATTTTTGTGGTATATCCTCGTATACATTGGCGATGTCATATGGTTGTAATTCTTCAATAATAGTAAATAATTCTTTTTTACGATTTTCTCTAAAACATTTAACAATATTGAATAATAATTGTTCTTCAGTTAAAAGGTGTTTCATGGTACATCCCTCTTTCAATTTTGAGGTTTTTATCTAATTTAATTAACAGACAAATGTTATCTACAGACATTTTTGCACAATACTTTTATGAATACAAGTTGTGATTTATATACTTTTATTAGTTAATTATTACTAATAATTGGAAAAAGACGGAAACTTTGTTACGATATACAGTAAATTTGGATTAGTAATTTTGCAATTAATATGTAAACGTTTTGCAACATTTTTGTGACTATAAAATTTTATAATTAGTTATTAGCAATTATATATAGAAAATGTAATGAAACGGTTGTGTAAAAATAAGGGGGGGCAAGATTGTGGCAAAAATCGATATGATGGACAATGTGATATACATATTAGTTAATACTCGGGAACAAAATGTAATTGCCCATGGGATTACATTTGATCAGTTTATTCAGTCTTTGCCGACCCCCCTTACAAATTTACTGTTATTGAAACAACAACGGTATAATGGTGAATATCATTTTCATACAAAATTAAGTTTTGTTTTAAATGAACAGCTTGAAGACTTAATTAAAAATGGTTCATATAAATCAAGTGAATTTTGTTGGGTCGATTTTGAGGATGTATTTAGTTTAGATACAATAGAAGGCCAAGAGTTGGCTGAACTGCTATATTTAGGGCATATGAAGAAACATTTATCTCTGCCTTTTTTTCAAAAATTAAACAACCGATTTGCCTATTTAACGGATGTTGATGGGTGGTTAAACAAAATTTACTTTCGTTACTGGTCCGATTTTTATTCGACTTTAGGCGGCGTGTTAGGAAATAAATTTAATAGTATTAAACTTGAGAAATCTTTAATCAATTTTAGGAAGCGAAAAGATTATCCACCGGTTGATCAAAAGGTACTCTATCAACTAAATACATTATTTACGGAGGGAATTGTATTCTCGTTTCATCATATCACGCAAAATCGCACACAAACGATTTTACCATTTTGGGTAGTTGGTGATTATTATGATATGGATGAAATGAATGAACAGTTCCTAGAAGTCTCAAAAGAAAATGCAGATGGACATATTATTTTTGATAAGAAACAAAAAGAGTGGGCGATTACCATTCATTCTTAATTCGATGATTGCTGATTTTCGCTTTCTTAGGAAGGAAAATCAGCTAATTTTTTTACTTGCTTAGTAATTCATGTTGTCATTTAGTTAAATGAAAAAGCTGGTTAGCATATACTAAATTTATTGAAATACATTTAGAAAATTTGATGTCACTATCTATGAGATAGTGGTAAAATGAAGTGGACAATATAGACAATGGACATTAATTATCCAGTTTGGGGGATTAATTTATGAAAAGAAAGATCTTTTTACTTTATGGTGGGAAATCAGCAGAACACCAAGTTTCAATGCGGACGGCGTTAGCGGTAGTGCAAGCATTAGACTTTAATAAATATGAAGTAACGCCTATTTATATAACCGAAAATGGCCAATGGGTGAAAAGAGAAGCGTTAGAGAGTCCTGTTAAACAATTAAATGATCTAATAGTGCAACCAACTAAAAAAGAAGAAAACAGCATCACTCTATTTAATAATAGTAAGACAAATGATAATGAAGAGCCGCCGGTTATTTTTCCACTATTACACGGAACGAATGGTGAGGATGGAACCGTTCAAGGTCTCTTAGAGGTGTTGAATCTTCCTTATGTCGGAAATGGTGTTTTAGCTTCTGCGGCAGGAATGGATAAAGTAATTATGAAAAACATATTTGCTCAGGCTGGCTTAAAACAAGTTGATTTTGTAAGTGTCCTTCGTTATGAGTGGGAACAAGATAAAGAAAAGGTTTACCAGCTTGTAGAAGAAAAATTAACATATCCTTACTTTGTTAAACCAGCAAACCTAGGATCCAGCGTCGGCATTAATAAGTGTAGAGATCGTAATGAATTGGAAAAAGCATTTGTTGAGGCGTTCCAATATGATCGGAAAATTATTGTCGAACAAGGCATTGAGGCAAGAGAGATTGAAATTGGTGTCATTGGCAATGAGGAACCAAAATGTTCAGTTGTTGGAGAAATTGTTCCGAAAGCCGAGTTTTATGATTACAAGGCAAAATACGAAGATGGTGATACAGCTTTAATAATTCCTGCTGATATTCCTGAGGATACGTATGAGACAATTAAACAAATGGCGATCACTGCATTCAAAGTGTTAGACTGCTCTGGGCTAATACGTGCTGACTTTTTTGTAACAAAAGATGGTGAAGTTTATATAAATGAAGTGAACACGATGCCAGGCTTTACTCCTGTAAGTATGTTCCCATTATTATGGAAACATTCTGGTGTAGATTATCCGCAATTAATCGATCGTTTAATTGAATTAGGTATTGAGCGTTATAATGAAAAGCAAAAACTACGTTATACAATTGATTAGAATCATTTTCAAACACCTGGGGTTGGATATCTTTACCAACCCTTGTTACTTTTGAAACAGGCTTTTACTTAAGGAGGGATCTTTGTGATTAAAAAATCAGTTAAACAAATTTGTGAGATGATTTCCAATGCAAGTTTTGATCATACATATGCAAATCAAGTTATAGAAGGTGTTTCTATTAATACAAAAGAGGTTGAGCCGGGGAATTTATTTATACCTTTAAAAGGAGAAAAAAGGGATGGACATGAATTTGTCCTTGAAGCGTTTAAGCAAGGAGCAAGTGCATCTTTTTGGCAAAAAGATGTTCCAAACCCTCCGCAGAATTTACCAATTATTTTTGTTGAAGATACCCTTAAAGCGTTACAACAACTGGCTGGTGGCTATCGTGATCAATTACGGACAAAAGTAGTTGCGGTAACAGGAAGTAATGGAAAAACAACTACGAAGGATATTTTAGCTGGGCTTCTTTCAGTCAACTACAAAGTTCAAAAAACCCAAGGTAATTTTAATAATCACATCGGTTTGCCTTTAACTATTCTCAGCTTAAAAGAAGATACAGAAGTAGCTGTATTAGAGATGGGCATGAGTAATTATGGCGAAATCGAATTATTAACAAATTTAGCTAAACCAGATGCTGCAATAATTACGAATATAGGTGATGCTCACTTACAAGATTTAGGTTCTAGGGAAGGAATCGCAAAAGCAAAGTTGGAAATTATTAGTGGTTTGAAAGAGAACGGCCTATTTGTTTATCCAGGAGATGAACAGTTAATACGGGAACAATTAATATCGATTACAAAACCAATGAAAATTAAGACTTTTGGCAAAAGTGCGTCTAATGATTTTTATTCAAAACAAATTGATTTTAATGGTACAGGAACTGCTTTTAAAACGAATGTTACCGATTTAACTTTCCACATGCCGATTTTAGGAGAATATAATGTCATGAATGCATTAGCTGCCATGATTGTTGCGAATAACTTTGGAATCCCATTTGAAGCAATGAACAATGCTTTTGCCCAGATTAAACTAACTGAAATGCGGATGGAGATTTTACGGGGAATAAATGGTTCGCAAATTTTAAATGATGCATATAATGCTAGTCCAACGTCTGTGAAGGCGGTAATTGATCTAGTAACAAATTTATCAGGCTTTTTAACAAAAATAGTAGTTTTAGGTGATATGTTAGAACTTGGACCAAAAGAGAAAGAGTTTCATTTCGAAATTGGTGAATACTTAGATCCTGAGAACATCCAATATGTTTTCACATATGGAAAGTTAGGTACCTTTATTGCAAAAGGTGCTCGAACAAATTTTGGTCAAGACCATGTATTTAATTTTCATGATAAAAAGGAACTAATTGAACAATTGAAACCTTATCTTAATAAAGATACTTTTGTACTTGTAAAGGCATCAAGAGGAATGAAATTAGAAGAAGTAGTTGAAGCCATTAAAGAAGAGATTTAACCATAATTAAATCATGTTATCCGCCTTTTTGGGAATTTTAATAAAAAATGGTCGAAAGGGTGGATAACAATGATTGGTATGCTTTGTATCCATGGTTTTACAGGCTCTCCTTACGAATTTACTCCATTAACTAAATATTTACAACAAGAAACGGATTGGTTAGTACGAGTACCGACTTTACCAGGTCATGACAAGTTATGTAATTTAAAAAATGTTACGTACACTGATTGGATTCGTCATGCTGAAGAAGAGCTTTTCATGTTATTGGAAAAATGCGATAAAGTCTATGTATGTGGCTTTTCAATGGGAGGTTTGATTGCTGGTTGGCTCACCGCCCATTATCCAATTGATAAGCTTATTCTTTTAAGTCCAGCAGTATTTTACTCAAATCCTAAAAATTTCTGCCTTGAAGCATTTGAAATCTTTATCGATGTCTGTAAAAAACGCTTCTATAATAGTGAGTTATTTCAAAACTTTAAAAGGAAATTTTTAGGTACTCCGATTCTTGCCTATATGGAATTTCGTAAGTTAGTAAGAGCCGTCAGACCGGTACTTGATCAGGTAAGTACTCCAACTTTAATTATTCAAGGAAAACGTGATCCGATTGTTCCGGAGAAAAGTGCATATTACCTTTTCTCAAAGATCGCAACGGATGAAAAGCGACTATTATTAATTGAAAATGCAAAACATCAAATTTGCTTTGACCGTAACAACAGTAAATTGTTTGAGGAGATTTATACCTTTTTGAATGAAAATAGAGTTAAGAAAAAAATTGCAATGACTATGAATTAGTGGTAATATAAATTAATCTTATTGGAAATGACTATATTGTAATGAATGATTACTCTCAAAAAGGTATGAGAGTTTTTTTTGTTAAAAGAAGGAGTTTGAAAGCATTGGGAAAATTTGAAGATTTACAAATAAGTTCTGCAACTTTAAAGTCGTTGAAACGTATTGGTTTTGAAGAAACGACACCAATACAAGAAATGACGATTCCATTAAGCTTGCAAGGATTTGATATAATAGGACAAGCACAAACCGGTACAGGAAAAACGGCAGCATTCGGGATTCCTTTGGTTGAAAGGATAAATCCTAAAAACAAAAATATTCAAGCGTTAGTGATCGCTCCAACAAGGGAATTGGCGATCCAAGTATCAGAAGAATTGTATAAAATTGGTTATGAAAAACATGCTCGTGTTCTGGCTGTTTTTGGTGGTCAAGATATTTCTAGACAGATCCGTGCTTTGAAAAAAAATCCAGCGATTATTGTAGGTACACCCGGACGTTTACTAGATCATATTAAACGAAGAACAATTAAGTTAAATGATATTCACACAGTTGTTCTAGATGAAGCAGATGAGATGCTAAATATGGGTTTCATTGATGATATTGAAGAAATATTAAGCAGTGTACCTGATGAAAGACAAACTTTGTTATTCTCGGCAACGATGCCGAATCGAATTAAAAGTATCGGCGAACGATTCATGAAAGATCCACAACATGTAAAAGTTAAAGCGAAAGAAATGACGGTTCCACAAATTGAGCAATACTTTATAAAAGTAGATGAACGTGAAAAGTTTGATGCTTTAACCCGTTTACTAGATTACCAGTCACCAGAATTAGCTATTGTATTTGGTCGGACGAAAAGAAGAGTAGATGAAGTTGCTGAGGCACTTTCAATTCGCGGTTATACAGCAGAAGGTATCCATGGTGATTTATCACAAGGAAAGCGAATGAGCGTTCTTCGTAAATTTAAAGAAGGTTCCATTGACGTTTTAGTTGCGACAGATGTTGCTGCTAGAGGTTTAGATATATCCGGTGTTACACATGTATATAATTTCGATATTCCACAAGATCCTGAAAGTTATGTCCATCGTATAGGAAGAACCGGACGTGCTGGAAAACAAGGGATTGCAATTACTTTTGTTGTTCCGCGTGAAATGGGTTATTTGCGAACCGTTGAAGAAACCACTAAGAAACGAATGAAACGGATGCAAGTCCCAACATTAGCTGAAGCAATTGAAGGTCAACAAAAACTTGTCATTGATAAAGTAGAGTCGACAATCGATGAGAATGATTTATCTTTATATCGAAAAGCTTCAGAACAATTATTGGATGAACATGATGCAACTTCTGTTATCTCTGCAATGATGAAAATGTTAGTAAAAGAACCTGATACAACGCCGGTTAAAATTTCCTATGAAGCTCCGCTACCAGCAAGGAAAGAAAAGAAAAAGTTCATTTCAAAAAAAGGAAACCGAAGTGGTGGACATCGCGATATTAAACGTAGAAATAATCAAAGATCAGGAAAGCAACAAAGTCGTAGTTATAAAAAGTGATAAATTTATATAAATAGCGTTGATTGTAAATCGGCGCTATTTTTTAT
>CADBNU010000167.1 GCA_902796085.1 Heyndrickxia coagulans | reverse complement strand
TTTATAAGTAAAAATTTTTACAAGTCAAAAAATGAAATTGTATAATAAAAATAGTTTTATAAGAATAATCTTTTTATTCAAACATATTTATTGTGTTATTAACGTCTTGGGAGGAAGTCGTTTTTATGAGAGATTTTGTAGCATTTGATTTTGAAACGGCAAATGCTTCTAGGCATAGTATTTGCTCAGCAGGATTTGTTTTTGTTGAAAATGGGGAAATTGTTGAGGCGAAATATTCGCTTATTGATCCAGAAGAAGAGTTCGATAATTGGAATGTCGCCATTCACGGAATTCATCCTGAAGATGTAAAAGGGAAACCGACATTTAAGGAGTTTTATCAGGATATTCGTGAGCGTGTTTCTGGCAAAGTAATGGTTGCACATTATTTACCATTTGATGGGTATGCATTACGTGATAATTTATTAAAATATAAAATTGTCCCGACATACAATCAATTGCTTTGTACATATCAACTTTCTAAACGATTAATTAAAGGATTACCTAGTTACCAACTTCATTCGCTATGCCAGTATTTTGATATCGAGTTAAGTAATCACCATAATGCATTAAGTGATGCAATGGCATGTGCCCAATTAATGTTACGACTTTCCGAACAGTTTCAAATATATGACTTAAATGCAATATATAATAAAACAAATATCCGTGCTGGGGTGATGAATGAAAATGGTTTTCGCTCGTCAGCTGTAGTTAATAAAGATAGCTGTATTGATTTTAGAAAAATAAAGGTTAAGGAGTCTTCGGATCCATTAAGTCCATTATATGGAAAAAATATTGCTTTTACAGGGAAATTACAATTCTTTACTCGAAAACAAGCAGTTAAATTAGTTGCAGAAAAAGGTGGAAAGCCGCAAAAAAATGTGACAATAGACACTGATTATATTATTCTTGGGGATTTTGAAGAAGCGATGATTAAAGGAAAAAAAACCGCCAAACTGAGGAAAGTAGAAAAATTAATTCATGAAGGTTATGGGATTGAAATTATTTCCGAAAAAGATTTTTTGAAAATGTTATCAAACAGCTAAAGAGTTCTCAAAAAAGTAAAATAATGACTGTTTTTGGTTGTGTGGCGACAGAGATCATACAAAACGGCCCATTATGGGTGAAAATTTGTCTTCATGTGTTTCATTATTTGAATCAAGTGTCTTATTCATCATTTGATATTACCTATGTATTATTTGAAAGCTGACCAGCAAATCTTACATAGTTTAAGCAAAAAACTAAAATTATCATTTCTAACAACCTGATATAACTGCCAAAATAGGGTAATATATTTTGAACAGAATACTTATTTATTAAGGAGTGTGTTAAATATGTGTGAAAAAAAACATAGGTTTACAAATCGATTAATTCATGAGAAATCACCTTACCTTTTACAACATGCACATAATCCTGTCGATTGGTTTCCATGGGGGCCTGAAGCTTTTCAAAAAGCTAAAAGGGAAGGAAAGCCGGTATTTTTAAGTATCGGCTATTCCTGACCCCTCGGGGTCAATAATTGAAATAGAGGATGATTAGATCTACATGTCATTGGTGTCATGTGATGGAACGGGAATCTTTTGAAAATGAAGAAATTGCCCGATTACTAAACGAACGCTTTATCTCTATTAAAGTAGATAGAGAAGAACGACCGGATATTGACTCCATTTACATGCTTGTTTGCCAAATGATGACGGGGCATGGAGGGTGGCCACTTAATATTTTCATGACACCTGAAAAAGTCCCGTTTTATGCAGGCACATATTTTCCGCGTGAAAGTCGCTACGGGATGCCTGGATTTAAAGAAATTATTATTAATTTATATGAACAATATAAAAAGAATCCGGAACAAATTAATCATGTTAGCCAACAAGTAACTGAAGCCTTAAAGAAAACGCAAGAAAAAAATCAAGGTCAGAAATTAGATGATCATACAATTCATCGGGCGTTTCATTTATTAAAGAATTCTTTTGATTTCACCTATGGCGGTTTTGGGAAAGAACCAAAATTTCCAATGCCACATACATTGTCTTTTTTACTTATGTATGCGAAGTATTATCGAAACGATGATGCGTTAAAAATGGCCACGAAAACCTTAGATGCCCTTGCTGACGGAGGGATTTATGATCATATCGGCTTTGGATTTGCGCGTTATTCGACAGATAGAAAATTTTTAGTTCCCCACTTCGAAAAAATGTTATACGATAATGCTTTACTTTTAATCACTTATACGGAAGCGTATCAAATGACAAAAGATCCACGGTTTAAACAGATTGCAGAAGAAATCATGACCTATGTTACTCGCGATATGCAACATCCGGAAGGTGGTTTTTATTCAGCAGAAGATGCTGATTCGGAGGGGGAAGAAGGTCGGTTTTATGTTTGGCGACCAGATGAGATAAAAAACATATTAGGTGAACAGCTCGGATCATTATTTTGTGAGCTTTATGATATTAGTGAACACGGTAATTTTGAGGGAAATAGTATTCCGAATTTAATAGGAAAAAATGTCACTACATTTGCCAAACAAAAAGGGCTACATGTAGATCATTTCATGAAAGATATAGCAGAAGCGCGCAAAAAACTATTTAATAAACGAGAAATGCGTAAACGCCCGTTTAAAGACAATAAAATATTAACTGCTTGGAATGGGTTAATGATCGCTGGAATGGCTCTAGCAGCAAGAACTTTTAATAATAATCGTTATATTCATTATGCAGAGAAGGCAATAAATTTTATTGAAAAAAATTTAATCATCGATGATCGATTAATGGTTCGTTACCGTGACGGTGAAGTGAAGGAAAAAGGCTTTCTTGATGATTATGCTTTTCTTCTATGGGGATATATTGAACTATATCAAAGCACATTTAAACTGGAATATTTAGAAAAGGCCAAAAAACTGGCAAATCAAATGATTCAATTATTCTGGGATCAGAAAGAGAGTGGATTCTTTTTTAGTGGTGCTGACAATGAACAACTTCTTATCCGACAGAAAGAATCCTATGATGGTGCTCTTCCATCCGGTAATAGTGTTGCGGCATTACAATTATTACGTTTGGCAAAACTTACTGGTGAATATACATTTGAAGAAAAAGTACAGCAAATCTTTGATACATTTGCAGGAGATATTGCTGAATATCCAAACGGTCATACGATGATGTTACAGGCAATTTTATTAAGTAGGCAAACGTTAAAGGAAATTGTCATAATTTATGACAAAGACAATCACAAATTAAAGAAGATCATTCATTCGATCCAACAAAATTATCATCCACATCTCCATTTATTAGTAGGAGAAAAGTTTAATGAAGTTGTGCCTTTTGCTAGTGAATATCAAAAGATTAATGGTTTACCAACGGTATACGTTTGTGAGAATTTCCGATGCCATCAACCGACAAATGATTTAGACCAGGCATTCATACAAATTTTTAACAATGAAAAGACGGAAAACAATGATTAGCAGATGGGGCTGACTTTTTTCAGCTCCATCATTCATTGATTTTTATTAATTTCTTTATTTATAAAACGTTTATTTTATAGTTATGTTTATTTACTTTTCTTTATCGGATGTTCTTAATTGCACCTCAAACATATGTTTTTCACTGCCTATATAAAACCTTTGTTTATGTTGAATCAAAAATTGATATTGTCCTGGGATTTGTGTTCCGTTTTCTAAGAAAGTGCCGTTTTTTGAATTATAATCGAATAAAATGAATTGTTTTTGCTTTGGGTAAAATGCAATAGCGCAGTGTTTTGGACTGATTTCTTCTGAAGAAATGACGAGATGACATACGGAAGGATTACTGCCGATTATAATTGGTTCAGTAACGGGAAAAACTTTACCTGCATATTGACCATGAATGCCGATTAAATATGGATGTAATTGGATACGAGGCGGTAAAGAAGTGGTTGGGTGAATCGGATGATTATTATTTGAAAGGAAAGATGCCTGCTTATACATCCTTTGTTTTCTACGGACGTTCCGATCTTTTTTTACAAATAATAAATAAAGTGTAATGATAGCTAGTAGAAACGAGGCTGAGGCGAAAACCATAACCAAAATGTTAATCATATTCCATTGAGTTTCCTTTGGTCTTGGTACTAGCTCATAATCAATCCCAAGCTCATCTAACTCAACTAATAATTCATCTACTTGTATCGCCCAGTTTATTCCATCTCCCTTTCGAATTCTCTCAGGAACCACTTGACCATCTTCATCAATAATCATGCCATAAGCTAAGGAAGCGCTACTATTTATACCTATTACTGTTCCCCAGTCAGAAAATAAAGGTCCTCCACTATTACCCGGGTTTAGTGGTGTGTCCGTTTGGAATAATGCAACATCCAATTCTGAGTAAACTTTTGCACTAATAATTCCTTCTGTTGTTTTTACAGTCGTTAAAGAAGATCCGTCCATACCTTCAGTGGCAGCTGATGGAAATCCCATAGCATAAACACGATCGCGAACTTCCATTTCTTCGGAACTCGTAAATTTTACAATTGGTCTGTATAAAGGCTCTTCTGCTTCAAGAATCGCTAAATCTTTGATTTCTGAAGACCATATTACACTAACTTCAATCCGTGTTTCTTCGTCTAATAGAATATAAATTGGGAAATCGAATTCATACCCACTGATAACGTGAAAATTCGTTACAATATGATAATCACTAACAACGAAACCAGATCCAGTTTCTACCGAGTTACTATTAGAATAAATTACAACCATCACAGTACTTTGCATATTTTCTTCTGTTGAAATATTCGCTTGTACAGGCTTAATACTGATTAAAAAAAGGAACAGAATCAAACAGGTTTGGAAGATCTTTTTGATTTGCTTCATAGTTGCTTACACCCGCTTTAACTTTATTGATATAGATTAAAAAAGAAAAACACGTTGATACCAATTTATGTTTGAATTGTGAATTTATATCTTGGTCAAATTTTTATGCGCCATTTTCCATCAATAATTTGCTGAACATTTTGGATCCAGTTTTTCTTTTTTGCTAAAAATAAATTTTTAATATGAAAAAAATACAAAAATTCATTTTTCTCTTATACAAAAAATCAATTTTGAATGAAAAATTGGAACTGAAAATTAACGAATGGATGTTCGATAAAATACTTGGCAAGCTGTAAAAAAAAGTATATAGTATAGATAGGAATTTTTCTTAAAACCTTTTGAAATTAGGAATTGTATATAGAGTGAGGAGGAAATTTTGTGAGTGATCGCCAGCAAGCCTTAGAACAAGCATTAAAACAAATTGAAAAACAATTTGGTAAAGGTTCTATTATGAAAATGGGGGAAAGAACTGAAACCCAAGTACAGACGGTATCAAGTGGATCGTTAGCATTAGATATTGCATTAGGTGTTGGAGGATATCCTCGAGGAAGAATTATTGAAATTTATGGACCAGAAAGCTCAGGTAAAACGACTGTTGCACTTCATGCCATAGCTGAAGTACAAAAAGCAGGTGGGCAAGCTGCATTTATTGATGCTGAAAATGCTCTCGATCCAGTATATGCACAGAAACTAGGAGTAAATATTGATGAACTTTTACTTTCTCAACCAGATACTGGTGAACAAGGGCTTGAAATCGCAGAGGCATTAGTACGCAGTGGCGCTGTTGATATTATTGTTGTTGACTCAGTAGCTGCCCTTGTACCAAAAGCGGAAATTGAAGGAGAAATGGGCGATTCCCATATGGGATTACAAGCTCGCTTGATGTCTCAAGCAATGCGAAAACTTTCAGGTGCTTTAAATAAATCGAAAACAATCGGGATTTTCATTAATCAAGTTCGGGAAAAAATCGGCGTCATGTTTGGAAATCCTGAAACAACTCCAGGTGGACGAGCATTAAAATTCTATAGTACCATTCGATTAGAAGTGCGTCGTGCCGAGCAATTGAAACAAGGCGGCGATATTGTAGGTAGTAAAACAAAAATTAAAGTTGTAAAAAATAAAGTTGCACCACCATTTAAGTCAGCTGAAGTTGATATTATGTATGGTGAGGGGATCTCAATCGAAGGAGAAATAATTGATATAGGTGCAGATCTTGATATCGTTGAAAAGAGTGGTTCTTGGTATTCTTATAACGGAGAAAGACTTGGTCAAGGTAGAGAGAATGCAAAATTATTCATTAAAGAAAACCCTGAAATGAAATATGAGATCTTGAATAAAATACGTGAACATTACGGTCTCGGACAATTAGACGAAAATGGCGAGTCCGAATATAACGAAATAGACCTTGAACAAGAAGAACTTGATATTTAAAAAAGATCACAATTGTGATCTCAGCTTGTAGACAAAGTCCCTAACTAGTGGCCAAATCTACAGGCTTTTTTTGTATAATAGGGATAGAATTCTTGGTTAACGGGG
>CADBNU010000166.1 GCA_902796085.1 Heyndrickxia coagulans | reverse complement strand
CAGTCTTTGTTGCATCATCTTTTTCAGCCGTTTGTTCGGTTACATTCCTTTGTTCATCGGTTTCCTCCGGCACATCGGAACTTTCAGACGCACCTGAACAACCCGCTAATGCAATCGCCGATGCTGCAGCTAGTGGTACAATCTTTTTCTTCCAATCTTTTATGACCATCTGATTCCCTCCTAGCATACATCTACATACAACATACGAAAATAATGTTTAAAGGGAATAAATGGAAGTTAAATGTTTTATAAATGTTTTGTAAATAGTCGGGAACTATGCAGGAACTGGTGTTTCTAGAAGACTAATTATGTAGGCTTTCTCTATGTAAATTGGATTCATTTATTCTTGCCTATTATTTCAGAGAAAGTATTAGGCAGGCATTTAAGGGGCATTTTTTTCAAAAAAGACAGAGAGCCATGTAGGACCCTCTGCCATATCGAAGATTAACGAAGAAGTTGAAGTACACCTTGTGGTAATTGGTTCGCTTGAGCAAGCATCGCTTGAGAAGCTTGTGCTAAAATCGCATTCTTCGTTTGTTCCATCATCTCTTTCGCCATATCAACATCACGGATACGAGATTCAGCTGCTGTTAGGTTTTCAGAAGATGTGCTTAAGTTGTTGATTGTGTGTTCTAGACGGTTTTGGTTAGCACCAAGTTTTGCTCTTTCGTCAGATACTAATTTAATAGCCCCATCTAAAGTATCAACTGCCGCATCTGCACCTTCTTGTGTTGAGATATCAAGACCGTTTACTGTCAATCCAGTTGAAGACATATCTCCGATACTGATTGTTATAGCTTGTCCTGAGTTAGCACCGATATGAAAGACTTTATCTGAGAAGTTTCCATCTAACAATTTTTGCGTATTGAATTCTGTGTCTGTAGAGATACGGTCGATTTCACCGATTAACTCTGCAACTTCTGCTTGTAATGCTGCACGATCGTCATCTGTATTAGTATCATTTGCAGATTGAACTGCTAGTTCACGCATACGTTGTAAAATGGCATGCGTTTCGTTTAAAGCACCTTCAGCAGTTTGGATTAAGGAAATTCCGTCTTGAGCGTTTTTCGCTGCCATGTCTAAACCGCGGATTTGTCCACGCATTTTTTCAGAGATGGCAAGACCTGCTGCGTCATCTCCTGCACGGTTGATGCGAAGACCGGAAGATAATTTCTCCATAGATTTTAATTGTGCGTTGTTTGCATTGCCTAATTGACGATACGTATTAAGTGCTGCAATATTGTGGTTAATTCTCATTTCATTTTCCTCCTTGAATTAGTTTAGATGAACTTCCTTTTTCATCTTGATCCTTCTTTGTTAGAATCCGGAATTCATTGTTTTCCAACAAAAAAGGACGAGTCTTCTCTATGCTGCATTCTGCATATAGAAAATGATCTACACACCCACCCTGGGTGTTTCCTAACCGACTCAACTATAATATCGGAAGGAATTAGAGAAGTTTTAGTAGTTTTTAACAAATTTAGATAAAAATTTTTGTTATTTACAAATGGGCACATAAAAAGGTGTAACAAGTCTACTTGTGGACTTGTTACACCTTCATTTGGGTAAAAAAACGGTTAAAATATAAATTTTTGATTTTTAAATACTTGATTTCTGTAAAATATGCAATTCTTCTAGAATCTCCTTTAACTTTTCTTTATTTTCGGCACTTAGTTGTTGGGCAGGTGGGAGAACATATGTTGAAACATCAATTCCTCGTAGTTTCGTTGCCTCTTTGATTACATTGATAAATGGTGAGTCTAAATTATATATGCGTGGGATGAATGCTAGACGTTTATGCATGTTTAATGACTCTTTCAAATTCTTTTCTTTAAAGGATTGATATAAGCTGATTGAAATCTCAGGTGCGAAATTTACACTCGCATTAATTGCGCCATCACCACCAAGACTTAATGTTGGCCATAAATGGTCGTCATATCCTGCATAAACGAGAAAGTTTGGATATTTTGATTTTACAGTATAAATCATATCGCGGATATGACCAATAGAATCTACCGTTTCTTTAATGCCAATAATATTTTCATGTTGTTCAACGAGTTTAAGGACCATTTGCGGACTAAGATCCTGTCCAGTTAGTTTCGGAAAGTTATAAAGGATCATAGGAATATTAATGGCATCTGCAATCATTCCATAATGTTTAAGTAAGTTTTCTTCCGTTAACGGCCAGTAGTAAGGATTAATGATAACAACTGCATCCGCCCCTATCGATTGTGCGTGCTCACTTAATGACAGCGCTTCACGTGTATTAGCACTACCTGTCCCAATAAATACCGGTACTCTTTTCGCTACATATTGTGTGACATATTCTGCGATTGCCATTCTCTCATCAACAGACATTTGTGAAAACTCTCCACCAGTCCCTAGAAAAAACAAACCATTAACGCCAGCATCAATTAAATAATCGATTAGATTAGCCATCCCATCTTTATCAAGTGTTCCATCTTCTTTTAAAATCGTAGATACAGGTGGTACAATGCCTTTAAATTTTTCAATATCGTACATGGAACAACCTCCTCCATTTCTTTATATATAAATATTTTAGAAATCGTTTACAAAATCCTTTATAACACTTTAAAATTTATACATTATTATTAGTTTCACCTAAACGAAACACCGAATGGGAGAATACTATTGTACGTTTTGTGTTTGAATTGGATGTTTAACGATGAATAAATAGCAAATCGCTGCACATCCCGCAATAAGCCCCCCACTTATAAATGCCAATGTGTAAGAACCTGTTAAATCAACGATCATTCCTGCCACAACAGGAGAAAATGCCCCGCCAAAATAACCGCCGAAATTTTGAATGGAACCAACGGAAGCGACCATAAACGATGGTGCCACATCAGTCGCCAATGCCCAGGCATTTCCGGTGATTGACGAAATAAAGAATAACGCAACCGTCATTAATGTTACAGTTAAACCAATGGAGTTAATAAACGGAATCATGATCACGGTTACTGCGGATATAACGGCAGAAATGCTTATGATAATTTGTTTCGCTTTCATAGGCGTAAACCTTCCTGACTCTGCCATTTTTTTAGAGACATAACCACTAATAATATTTCCAAAGGCCCCGCCAATCCAAGGAATACTAGCCAACAAACCTAGTGCTGCAAAAGAAACGGCAAACCGGTCTAACAGATAAAGAGGTAAAAAAACTAAAAAGATGTTCCAAATCCAAATCGTACAGAAAAACCCTAATATCATTCCCCAGACACTTCGATATTTAAACAAAGAAAACCAACTGATAGTCGAGGTCTCTACTTCATTAGAGTCTTCGTTATCTTGTTTAATATAGTCATATTCTTCTTTCGTCAATTTCTTACTCTTTTCCGGATCATTATAAAACTTTAAAAATATCCCGCCAAATATAATACCGACTATTCCTGCAAAGTAAAATAATTCTCTCCAACCGAAAGTGGCCATAATCAATACGAGAATGGGTGGTGCTAATGCTGGTCCCCATTTCGATGACGAGTCCCAAATCCCTGAAATAAATCCACGTTCCTTTTTTGGATACCATTTACTCGTAATTTTGGCAGCAGATGGAAAACAAGGCGCCTCTCCTATTCCAAGCAAAATTCTCAGCAATATAAACAGCCAAAGTACGCTTACGATTCCTGCTGCAAACGTTGCGAAACTCCAAATCATAATCCCAATACCGAAAATTTTCTTTGGGCCAAATTGATCGATTAACCAGCCTGATGGTAATTGACCTAAAGCATAAGCCCAAGAAAAAGCTGTTCCTAATAGACCTATATCGGTTGCTGTGAAATTTAAATCATTCATCATTTCTGGTGCAGCAATAGACAAGATTGAACGGTCAATATAGTTAATCATTCCCCCGATTAATAACCAAATCACGACGGTGTAACGGAGTTTTCCTTTTGGTTGTGTTCCTGTTGATAATGGTACCGAACTCATACTCATCTTTTATTCACCTCTTTATCTTTATTTAGTTAACCATTGACCAATCGTTTCATTTTCTGTTATGTTTGCTATGATTCTAGAAAGCTTTTTCTTCCGTATCCCCCCTTTCAAGTTTTAAATGATGTTTTACAAATCCTAATTTTCTGTCAATAAAAAGCAAAAGATCCCCACTTTGCCAATATGTGATTCAGACAAAATAATATATTCATGATTCAAATCTAATGCAGTTTCTAACATTTTTAAATTAGTTATAGACGGAATAATATGGAAGTTTTGTTCATCCATCTTCAAAAACCTCCAATATGTTCTGACTACTGATTTCATTTTCGATCTAGCATATTTTAAAATGATTTTGCTGTCCTTTGTTCTTTTGCCAAAGCTTTATAATTTTGAGATTGATAATGGCTATCCTTTGTAAATGGTTTTAAAGTTATTTTATTTATAACATCTTGATTCACTAGATTCCTTGGGATTTGTCCATAAATGAGAACATCCACAACGGCCAGGGCTGTTTTTGTTCTTAATTCAGCATAGGCTTCCTCAGAATAACCAGCCATATGTGGTGTCAAAACGACTTGCTCCATCTTTAAAAATGGATGATCTACCGATATCGGCTCGTTTTCAAGGACATCTAATGCTGCAGCAGAAACCTTGCCACTCTTTAAAGCATCGATAAAGGCCGCTTCATCAATGACCGGACCCCTTGCCGTATTCACAATTTTCACTCCATCTTTCATTAACTCAAATTGTGCTTTTCCAATCATCCCTTTTGTTGAATCGGTAAGTGGGGCATGAACAGAAATAATATCTGCTCGTCTACATAATTCCTCTAATGAAACGGGTTCCGCATTTCTTTCAATCATTATTTCATCTGAAACATATGGATCTGAAACGATAACATTCATTTTTAATGACTGTAATTTTTCATTTAGCGCCCTTGGAATATTACCGAAACCGACTAGACCGATTGTTGTTTCATTCAATCGATGAACCGGTTTCGTTAAATTCAGATCCCATATTCCTTGTTTCACTTTATTGTTTATATAGGAGACTTTTCGTAAAACATTAAGTATTAAAGATAGCGCATGGTCAGAAACTTCATCAATACCGTAATCTGGAACATTTCCAACCGCTATGCCCATTTCAGTTGCAGCTTTCAAGTCAATCGTATCAACACCTACTCCATAACGTGCGATCAATTTACAATTCGTTAAAGATTCAATCACCCTTCTTGTGATTGGGGCATATTGATTTATAATAGCATCTGCATCATGACAAAGTTCCAGCACTTCGTCTTCAGTTCGACACTTTCCTGAAACGAATTCAATTTCTGGATAGTTCATAAACACTTTTTCTTCATAAAATAAATTTTCAAAATCCCAATCTGTTATGACGACTTTCATGTAATCCCTCCAACATTACGTATGTTAAATTCAATCTAAACAATTATTTAATACTTTGTGCCCGTTGCTTGTAATGCATATTCCAATACATACCGTGTATGTTTTACACTTTCATCAAGAGCTTTTTTATTTTGTGTTCGTGCCTCGATGGCGACACGCAACCCGTTCTCAGAACAAAGCCCCATTTTTTCCACTTCCACTAATATTTCTTGGATCTTATCTTTCGTCAAAAATCCCGGTTCACCGATGGCCATATGATGATCTCCATATAATGGACTGGCCGGATCAAGGACAGCATTTGAAAAATGAATTTGCTGTACAAAGTCCCTCCCTAATTGAATTGCATCTATGATATCTTCACCATTTAAAGCGGCGTGGGCTGTATCAAAGGCAATCCCTATATTTGAATAATTTTCTCTGACTTTTCGGAGTACTTGAACGGTTTCATCAATCGGACCAAGAATTCGCTTTTTATGTGCGATTCGATCTAAATGTTCAACTAGTACAGTCATATTGTATTTTTGTGCTTCTTCACAGATTTCACAAAGACTTTCAACTAATACATTCATTCCTTCTTGTCTTCGTTCCGCACCTGGATCAGGACCTGTAACAAACGCAATATTAGAAGCACCACATTCTGCAGCCAAGGCGGTTTCTTCTTTCAATCTTTGTACAGTCTTCTTTCTCAATTTGGGATCTAACGAAGAAACATTCAACTGTTCTCGATCGATTAAATATGTAAACCATTCCGTAATGACTACATGATTATTTTCCTTTAAATTCCAAATTCTTTTTCTTTCTTCCCGATCCTTTATATCACCAATTTCAAAAGATTGATAGAATCCTTCTGCAACAGATCGTTCAATAACGTCTGCGGCAAATCCCATCTCCTCTTTAATTGGAAAATAGGTTTCCGCTAACAACAAACTTGGTATAAATGGCGTGCTCATCTTGCTCACTCTCCATTAACAAATTCAATAAACTTACAATAATAGCTCCATGCGGATGACATAGAGCTACGATGAATGTATTAAATAAATATGAAACTTAAAATCAAACATAAGATAAATCCTACTACGGAAATAATGGTGGACATAGCAGTCCAAGATTTCAATGTATCTTGAACACTCATCCCGAAATAACGGTTTACCATCCAGAATCCGGAATCGTTTACATGGGAGGCTATGACCGCACCTGAAGCGATTGTAATGACAAGGATACCTAGAGCTGGACCACTATATTCTAACGCGCTAGCAAGAGGGGCAACGATACTGGACGTCGTGATCATCGCTACTGTAACCGATCCGATGGCAAGCCGAAGTAATACTGCTGTTAAGTACGCAAATATGATTAAAGGTAAATTAACCTCTTTCATTATATCGACAAGCACATCCCCAATACCTGAAGCAACTAACATTTCACCGAAAATACCGCCAGCACCTGTAATCAGGATAATAATACCTGCAGGCTCCAGTGCTTTTGTTGTGATTTCTTGAATATCATCTTTCGTAAAGCCGCGTTTTGCTCCAAAAATATAGGCCGTTAATAATGTTGTAATGGTTAACGCAACGTACGGATGTCCAATAAAGACGAAAGCATCTCTGACAAATGACCCTTCTTCGAGTACAAGTGGTGCAAGTGTATTCAATAAGATTAACACTAATGGTAGTAAAATAATGAGAAGAACACTCCAAAAGCCTGGTAATTCTTTCTGTTGTTGTTTTAATTTAGCTTCCTCCGATAAAACGGCTTTTGTTTCCTCATCCGATATCGGTACCGGAATGAAAATTTTATTGGCAATAAAGCTTCCAAAAAGCGGACCACCTATAATCATGATTGGAATACCTACGAGTAAACTAAATAAGATGACCCATCCTAATTCAGCATTAAGAATAGATGCAGCTCCTAGTGGCCCTGGTGTTGGTGGAATCATGGCATGAGCAACAAGAAGACCACTTAGTAATGGAATACCGTATAATAATAACGATTTTTTCGATTTCTTAGCTAATGCGTATAAAATAGGCATTAGAATAACCAAAGCTACATCAAGGAAAATAGGAATGGAAATAATTAAGCCGGCAAGACCTAATGCCCAAGGGGCTCTTTTTTCACCAAATTTATCTAGTAAAGTTAATGCTAGGCGTTCTGCACCTCCGGAAACTCTCAGGATCTCACCAAACATCGCACCTAATCCAATCACAATGGAGATAAAGGCAACCGTTTCACCCATTCCTTTGTCAAAGGTTTCAATAATTTCTTCCGGTGACATCCCAACAAGTAATCCCATTAACAAACTAACTAAAATTAATGCTATAAATGCTTGAAGTTTAGATTTCATTACTAAAAATAGTAAAGCAAATATCCCTAAAACAGCGACTAATATTAGCAAAGAACTATCCACTACTACCCCTCCCAAAAATGTAAGTTTAGAGGGCTCCCTTTACCAAACTTCGTTATAATGGTATACTTTCATCGTAGAATGCTTATTTTTCATTATTTGGACATGTAATATCACGTTGAATTTGATATTACATGTCATTTTTTATTTAAAAAATTGAATAGATTTATAGTTATGTAGAGCCCATTCTAAATATGGTGTTATCGATTTACCTTTAATTCTTCTAAATCTTGTTTCAACCAACGAATTAATTCCTTTTCTCTTTCTTGTTCCATTTGTTCAACAAACTCTGGTGTCCAATCATAAAATCCTTTACCCGTCTTAGGACCGAAATGACCATTTTCAACTAATTCTTTCATGCGAGGGAAGATTTCCTTACGATCAGATAAATCTTTAAATAAATAAGAAGTTATGGAAGCATTTGTATTAAGCCCGCCCATATCCATTGTCATAAATGGACCTGTGACACCAAATCTTCTACCAAGACTATAGCGAATGGCAGCATCAATATCTTCCATAGAGGCTATACCTTCTTCCAAAAGGTATTGTGCTTCTCTAAATATGGCATATTGTAGACGGTTACCAACTTGACCTAATACATCCTTTTTCACAAGAATTGGTTTTTTATTCATTGCTTTTAATAAAGAAAATGCGCGCTCAATCGTTTTATCAGAAGTATGTTTTCCACGAACAACTTCGACTAACGGCATTAAATGTGCAGGTAACCAAAAGTGTGTAACGACACATCGTTCTGGTTTTTCTGTTTGATTGGCAATTTCAGTTGCACTTAGTCCAGAGGTGTTACTTGACAAAATTGTTTGTTCAGAAACCAATCCTTCTAATTTCTTAAAATAGTGTTGTTTCAATTGGAGATCTTCAGGAATAGCTTCAATAACAAATGTCGCCTCAGACACAACATCTTCTAATGACACGGAAAAGGTGATTGAACGAAGGATACGTTCTTTATCTGTTTGATTTAAAACCTCATAATCAAGTAGAGCTTTTAACTTTTGATTCATTCCTTCTTTTGCACGATTGATATCTTCTTCATTCATTCCCCAAACTTTCACATTCATCCCGGCCCAAGCCGCTGTAAACGCAATCGTGTGACCCATTAATCCGGCACCCACAATGGATAATTTTTCTTGATTGAACATATTCTCGCCCTCCTTGACTCTTTATGTAAGCGCTTTGAATCCTTTCAAAAAAATAAAGCCCTATTAATCTTACATACTAGTTCCATCTAAAAATCCATGGTAAATTGATAGTTTTAAATTTTTAGAATTTTTATCGCTTACAATTAAATTTTATCATTTAGTTTCGATTTGTCAACAAAAACTAATGTTGTTTATTTTCGTTTTATATGTTTTTTAATCTATCAATTATCTTTTGAAAATAAATATAAAATTTTATTATTAAATGTAAAGGATTCGTAACTTAAATAAGTATGGTGCCCAATCGAATAATTGTGATATTGGACACCATGAAAACGAAACACAATATATGAAACAACTATAATATT
>CADBNU010000165.1 GCA_902796085.1 Heyndrickxia coagulans | reverse complement strand
TCTTCCAAATGCAATCTGTACTTCTTTTAAAGTTTCGTCAGTCCATTGTTCCTCAATAGCTCTAATTGCAGATGAACTTATTCGTTTAAATGTATTCGTTATTTCTTTAGCTGAAGTAGGAACATGTTTTTCATCTTCAACTTCATCTATGATCAGCCCAAAATGAGCTAAATACTCTGGTATATTTGTTGTAAAATGCCAAACTATTCTTCCTAATGTACGACCTTCTGGATAAACTTTTTGATTTAATGATTCGTCTGTTAAACCTTCTAATACTTTTAGTGTAAGTGACGACTCCCAATTCCATTCTCGAACAAAATCGGCAATAGTAACATACATCAACAATACCTCCGAATTCAATTAAAGTATTTTTACCTAAAGTAAACATATTATAAAACATTTGTTCGCATCGATCAAATGTTATTCTCTTATTCACTAAAATAAGAAGTTAGAGCTTTAAAAATGAATAAAGCCTATAGAATCGAATTCTAAAGGCTTTTGTTTATTTTGATTTATTGTTTAATATATTTCTTGTCCTTCTGACTCTTTTTATGTATGTAATTCGCGTATCCTAATAAACTTCATAATTTTGTCCCGTTTGGGCACCTTCTACACTCTTTCTGTAAGCGAGGGCTACCCGACTTGCCGGTACCGCTTCAAATCCTGGAAACATATTCCCAAATTTTTCTAACGATTCTTGAACCAAATTTGGACTTACACTATTAATCCGAATTCCGCGTGGCATTTCTATTGCCGCCGCCTTAACAAACGCTTTTACTCCACCATTCACCATGGCAGCGGATGCACCTTGTGGGATCGGATCATCCATCAATATCCCTGTCGTTAATGTGAAACTACCGTAATCATTCACATAGTCCATTCCTAATAATACAAGGTTCATTTGTCCTTTAAGTTTATAATTAATACCAATTTCATTTAACTCTGGTGTTAATTCTGTAAGCGGGGCATAATGGGCACTACCAGCTGTACTTATCACCGCATCCACTTTTCCTACTTGCTCGTACATATTTTTTATGCTTTCAACCGAAGTCATATCCACTTTTACATCTAAACCATTCCGACCTGCACGAATAATCTCATGTTTATTGCCAAGTTCTTGTACAACTGCTCTACCGATCGTTCCACTTGCCCCAACAACTATAATCCTCATATTCCTTATCATCCTTTCATATACACCATTGTTAATAATATATGCTACAGAAGTAATTTCTTGAAATATAAAAAGTTGATAACTAATATTTTTATGAATACCGTGTCTTCGGAAACTTATAGACTAATGAACAACCCATTGCAATTCAACATCATGTTTGACTTGACTTCTTAAATAATCTCTACATACTTTTTATTTTCTTTAAAAAAAGATAATCTCCTTCTTGAATTTTGTAGAAAGTCGTTTCATATTTGTAGATTAGTAAATAAAAGATTATAGTTAATGGAGGAAAACTATGGAGTTGGTGACTAAACATTTAAAAACCATTCCTTGTACAGAAGAAACTTGTTCAAATTTCACGATGTCAAAGGATTATACACTCGGTCCACATATTGACAAATATTTAAAGGATTAAAAAAAAGATCCCTCTCTTTTCGGTTGGGGTGTATGGTTTGTCATTGATAAAAAGAAAAACATAATTATTGGCGACATTGGCTTTAAAGGTAAACCAAATGATGTAAACACCGTTGAAATCGGGTATGGAATTACAACTTCCGAACAAAGAAAAGGTTATGCAACAGAAGCAGTAGCCCTAATAATACAATGGGTATTTCAGTTTAAAAATGTAGATAAAATTATAGCAAAATGTCACGTTTATAATATTCCTTCAATACGAGTGTTAGAAAAGTTAGGGATGAAGCAAATAGGCATAGATAATAATTTTTTAAATTGGGAGTTACGAAAAAAAGATCTGTTTAAGTCGAAATGAAGAGAATATTTAGCAATAATTATAACGTTTATTTCCAATAATTTCATAAAGTAACGGGCAGTAATCAAAAAGGATGAATTGCAATATTCGTATTGTGTAAGTAATAGTTATTGTTTTTTACCTTTTAAAACGGAATATCACCTTAATAATAAAATTTACCAAAGTAAGTATACGATAATTTGTTTAAGTTTTGGTTCCTTTAGTGACCTACTAATTTTACAATTAATAATTATTTTCAATGATATTAATTGAAAGAAAAGATAACCACCCCAAAAACGAGTGGTTATCTCTCCATTATCGACTTCCTAATTAATCGAAAATTGATTAGTCTTCACGATTTCTTGGACAAGCTCCATAACTTCCTCAATAGTACTTTTCTGTAACGCTTCGGCTGCAAGTTTTTCCATGTCTGCCTTTGACAATTCTTTAATGAAAGAACGCGCTTTTAAAATTGAAGTAGCACTCATGGAGAATTCATCTAGCCCTAGTCCTAATAATAGTGGAATAGCATTCTCATCCCCAGCCATTTCGCCGCACATGCCAGTCCATTTACCTTGTTTATGAGAAGCGTCAATTACCATTTTAATCAAACGTAAGATAGATGGATTGTATGGTTGATATAAATATGAAACTCTTTCATTCATACGGTCGGCAGCCATGGTATACTGAATTAAGTCATTTGTTCCGATACTAAAGAAATCCACTTCTTTTGCAAATTGATCGGCAAGAACAGCTGTTGAAGGGATTTCAACCATTATACCGAGTTCAATCGTCCTAGAGACTTTTATTCCTTCTTTCACTAGCTTTTCTTTTTCCTCTAAAAATATCTTTTTGGCATTTCTAAATTCATCAAGTGTTGCGATCATCGGGAACATAATCTTTAAATTTCCATATACACTGGCACGTAGTAAGGCACGTAATTGTGTCCGAAAAATGTCCGTACGATCTAAGCAAAGTCGAATTGCACGAAAACCCAAAAATGGATTCATTTCTTCAGGTAATGGCAAATATGGTAGTTTTTTATCTCCACCAATATCTAAAGTTCGAACAACAACAGGACGATTTTTCATTTCTTCTAATACAGTTCTATATGCTTCAAATTGCTCCTCTTCTGTAGGTAATTCATCACGCCCCATATAAAGGAATTCCGTACGAAATAAACCTACACCTTCAGCACCATGCTCTAAGGCACTTGAAACATCATTTGGCGTTCCAATATTCGCAACTAATTCTACTCGAACACCATCTTTAGATATAGATGGTTTATCGACAAGTTTTGCCCACTCTTCCAACTGTTTTTTGTATTGCAATTGTTTTTTCTTATAATGATCTATCACTTCTTCTGGTGGATTTACGTGTACTTCACCCGTTAAACCATCCAATATAAGTAAGTCGCCATGTTTAATATCTTTTGTAACGGTTTTTGCTCCTACAACAGCCGGAATTTCTAATGAACGAGCCATGATAGCAGAGTGGGATGTACGACCACCGATATCTGTTGTGAATCCTTTAACATATTGACGGTTTAATTGTGCTGTATCGGAAGGAGTTAAGTCCTCCGCTACAATTATCACTTCTTCATTGATTAAACTAGGATTGGGAATCGCTACATTTAACAATTCCGCAAGAACACGTTTCCTTACGTCACGTATATCTGCTGCACGTTCTCTCATATACTCGTTATCCATCGATTCAAAGATCGTGATAAAGTTATCAGTTGTTTCGACCAATGCAGCTTCTGCGTTTACTTTTTCACTTAAAATTTTTTCTTCAATTGGTTTTATTACTTCTGGATCATTTAAAATTAATAAGTGTGCATCAAAAATGGCCGCCTTATCCTCACCTAATTTTTTTAATGCATGGTTACGTACTATTTCAAGTTGATCGTTTGCTTGTTTTACACATTTGCGAAATCTGTCCGCTTCTAGTTTTGGATTGTCAATCTTCTTTTTCTGAAATGACAAATCTGGTTCGACTAAGTGATAAGCTTTTGCTATCGCAATTCCATTAGATGCTGCAATTCCTTTTAGTGTTGTGAAAACCATTAAGCTAACCCTTCCTTAATTTTAATTCGTTTCATGCATTAGTGCTACTATTGAATAAAAAATTTGAAACTCGCATTTAAAGTTATTTTGTTTCATCTACACCGTTTTTGAATATCGTTTTTTTAATTCGTTATATTTAACAATAATAAGTTCAGCAATCTCACTGTTAGGATCCAAGTTGCAAATTTCTTTTAATACATGTACTACACCGTGATCTTTAATCATTTTTTGTAATTCAACTGATTCAGGATCATCTTTTACATCAAATAATAGACATGCCGCTACAGCTGTAGCTAAATTTACATAAGACAATCCAAATTTAGATGCCTCTACCATCGGTTTAACTAAACGATCATTTGGCCCAAGTTTTCGAATAGGTGAACGTCCAACCCGTTTAACATTATCATGTAAGTGTTTATTTCTAAAACGAGTTAATATTTTCTCAATATATTTTTGATGTTCCTTTTTATCAAGTTGATAACGTTCTACTAAATAGTTACCAGTTTCTTCAAGTGTAGATTTTACTTTCATATACATTTGCTCATCATGAAGTGTTTGATCAATTGTCTCTTTGTCATCTAAAAAACCAAAATAGGCTGTAACGGCATGTCCAGTATTAACTGTAAATAACTTACGTTCGATATAAGGAGCAATATTATCAACTTTTAACATACCTTCTACATACGGAATATCTTCTGTTGTCTCAACAATCCACTCATAATAAGGTTCGACTAATACGTCAAGTGGATTTTTATTATTTTGGATAGGTACAATTCGATCAACAGCAGAATTGAAATAGTACACTTTATTTTTCATTAGTTCGATATCTTCTTCTTTTAATTCTTTTTCAATATAGGACTTAAGAAGATCAGTAGCTGAGATTTGATTTTCACAAGCAATGACGTATACTTTTTCATCTGTTACTTTTACTCTTGATTTTAATCCCTTTGCAATTAGTGGCGCAATATGAGGCAACACATTAGGTCCTATTGCCGTTGTGATATATGTTGCTTCCTCAATCGCCTTAATTACAGCTTCTTCATCCTTCATATTATTAATGCCTGAAACATTAACAATTTCCATTACTGTAGGTTCATCTTCCGCAGTAATAACATTATAGGAGCGGTCTTTATTTAGTTGATCGATAATCGTATCTGCAATGTCAACAAAAGTTACATGATAGCCCGATTGTGAAAATAAAGCTCCAATAAAACCTCTTCCAATATTTCCAGCCCCAAAGTGTACTACTTGTTTCATAGTCTGTCACTCCTTCATAAATTTGCTTTGTAAAAAATGTAAGCATGCATATTCTAATTTTTCTCTTATTAATTTTTCGTTTCCAGACGAAAAAATCATGATTGATTCATTATTTTCTATAATAGTCGTACTTACCATGCTAATAAATTCTTGTTGAATACTATTCATTTTTTCAGGTGCTAATAATAAGAGAATATTATTAGCCTCCATTTCTGCCATATCCATCCCTTTTAATTTATAAGGAACATCTACATGTACAATCTTAAAAATGACTTCCTTAATATGTGGATTTCGACAATGAAAAAGGGCCAAATTCGTTTCAGGTATTCCTAATCCACCCTTGGCTTCACGCAACTTTACTTGTCTGAATACATCCTCAACTGATGTAATCGTTCCCTTTTCAGCTTCTGGAATTAACATTTTTTTTATGACATCGTCATAAGTGGGTTCATTTTCCATACGTACTACTGAAAAATTGCGGAAAAGTGTTCGAATAAAATGGATACAGGTATCAATTTCATTCATAAATGTATACAGGGATATATTTTGATTGTTTGAAGACGTTTCATCTTGCAATGTAGTCTCTTCATAATAACTTTTCCGCTTCGTTATTTCTTGTATATGAGTTCCTAAGTAGTCACGTACAGCCTCTATATCCTTTTCATGTAAAAGTGGATTTACATAAACGTAATCAAATTTTTCTTGGATCGGCAATAATACAGTTGAAAGAATGATCTGATAGCGGTTCCTTTCAATATTAGGTAATTCCTTTAACGAAACAACATCCGTTGTAGAAATCTCAGGAAATTCATTTTTTAAACGACTAGAAAGCATTTTAGAAGTCCCAATTCCTGTTGGACATATGATTAACGCACGGATTTGAATTTTTTCTTTCTTTAACTCTAATGTAGAGCCAAAATGTAGTACAGTACTAGCAATTTCATCTTCGCTAAACGCAATATTTGGAAATAAATGAAAAAGACTTGATCGAACAGCCAAAAATAAAATTGGATAGTTCTGTTTGATTTCTTCGGTTAAAGGATTAAATGTTGGAAACCCTTTTTGCTTACGATAAATTGTTGTCTCCAAGTGGTTTAAAAGACCTTGAAATAAGGTAAAATCATTTATTAAGTCGACATTTAATTGTTGGGAAACCTGTTGTATTAATTCTTTGATTGATCGACTGAATTGAACTTTTTCAAAATACATTTCATCTGGTGTTACTAGTTTAGAACCTCGAAGTATCGTTGTAAGATACATGATTTCTTCACTAGGAATCTTTATTGAATATAAATCATATAATTTTTTACAAATTTCGTTAACAAGAAAGTGTTCATCAGACATTTTTAATGGATCTGTTAATTGCATCTGTTTTGATATGGTAAATCCTTTTTGTATTCTTTGTAACGAAAGACATAAATGAATAATGAAGACGATATAATCATCGTCCGCGAGTTTTAATTTACTGTTATTCATAGATGAATATACAATTTTGTCGATCGCATTTAAATAATCTGTTTTAAAATAATACATAATCTTTTCTACTTGAAGTTTGTTTATAGTTAGCCAAAATAGATGATCAAATAATTCATCTTTAAAATTAATCATGATATAACTGACTAATGCTTTTCTTTTAGATTCTTCGAGTCCAGTAAGTTCTACACCGACTCCTTTTTTCTTTTCAATCCCAACTTCATAATTTAATAACCATTTCGATAATTCATCTAAATCCGTGTTTAATGTTGTTATTGAAACACCAAGGTCTTTAGAAAAAGGTGCCAACTTTATCGGCTCATTCGCATCAAATAATTTGATTAATTCTAATAGTCTTCTTTCTTCTAAAGAATAGTCAAATGGCTTTATGGTGGTTATAGTTTGAATCAGTCGATAAATATTTTGGTATGTTCCATTTATCGATAGTCCACTTTCATTTTCTATGGATAAGTCAAATTGCTTCAATAATTTTTCTATATTTCTCAAATCTCTCTGGATCGTTCTTTTACTGACTTGTAAATAGTCCGCAATAGATGAAACGGAATGAAAACCACTCTTCTTTAATATTAATTCGATAATTGATTTTTCTCTGGCTGTAATGATCATGGGTACCCACACTTTCAACTGTATTCAATAGCTTAATGATAACAGAAGACCAGATTGTTGGAAAATAGAAGAAAAATGCATAAAGCATTTTTCTTCTATTTATTTATTAAATGAAGAGCCAATGATTTCTAAAATTTCATCTGTAGTTTTTGCATTTGCCATTTTTTCAACATTGTTCATATCAGAACATGTTTGAGCAATGGCAGAAAGTATTTCTAAATGGCCGTTATCTTTACCTGCTAGTCCAAAAATTAAACGAACTTTGCCACCTTCAAAATCGACACCATCAGGGACTTGAATAATGGTTACACCTGATTTTATGACTTCTTGTTTAGCTTCATCCGTTCCGTGAGGAATTGCTACGTCATTTCCCATATACGTACTGGTGATCTTTTCTCTGTCAAGCATGGCCTCAATATAGGATTCTTTGACATAACCACCGTCAACTAAAACTTTCCCTGCAAATCGAATTGCTTCTTCCTTTGAGGAAAATTTTTTGTTCAAAAAGATGTTTTCTTTTCTTAAAACTTCTTGGTTAGCGGTTGAAGCACTCTCATCATGATCTGATAGTTCTGTATTATTTGTAGTATTATTATTAACTAAACGATCAATAATCTCATCATATTTTGGACTTGATAAAAAGTTTTCGACTGAAACATGAGTAGCATTCGGTACTTTTTGTTTTGCACGTGGTGTTAATTCTTCTTGTGTAATAACCAACTGTGCATCACTTGGTAAATTGCTTATGGCCATGTTTGTTACTTTAATGTTCAATCCAGCTTCTTTTACTTTCTTTCTAAGTAATGATGCACCCATTGCACTTGAACCCATTCCAGCATCACATGCAAATATAATGTGATTAACATTATTAAAGTTAACGGATGCAATGGAGGTTTCTGTTGTTATTTCGTTGTTAGCTAAATCACTCACTACACTGCTTTTTTTCCCTTTCATTGCTTGCATTTTTTGGGATGCTTCTTCCAAGCTGCCCTCTTCAGATTTATCCATTTTTAAGACGAAGAAAGAGACAATGAACGATACTGAAGCAGCGACAAGGACACCTGCAATATTAGCAATGAAATTACCAGCAGGAGTTACAGCAAGCATAGCAAGGATGCTACCTGGTGAAGCTGGAGCGATTAATCCACCACCTAGAAGTGATAAAGTAAATACACCACTTATTCCTCCAAGTATAACCGCAATGAATAACATTGGTTTCATTAATACATAAGGGAAATATATTTCATGTATACCACCAAAGAATTGTATAATTGCTGCTCCTGGAGCTGTACGTTTTGCTGCACCTCTACCAAAGAAACAATAAGCTAATAGAACACCAATCCCAGGACCTGGATTTGCTTCAAGTAAGAACAGAATAGATTCTCCAGTCTGTTTTACTTGCTCAATACCGAGTGGTGATAACACACCGTGGTTAATAGCGTTATTTAAAAATAGAATTTTCGCTGGTTCTATTAAAATACTAGTTAATGGAAGAATACCGACATCTAACATCCATTCTACACCAGTTACTAATATACCAGTAATCTGGGTTACTCCTGGTCCAATTAACAAGAACGAAAATATCGCTAAGATACCACCTAAAATTCCGGAAGAGAAGTTGTTAACTAACATTTCAAAACCAGTTCTAACTTTTCCTTCAATTAACTGGTCAAACTTTTTAATAACCCATCCTCCTAGCGGTCCCATAATCATGGCACCAAGGAACATCGGAATATCTGCACCGACAATAACCCCCATTGTCGCGATCGCACCAACGACTCCTCCTCGCATATCATAAACTAATTTACCACCAGTATAACCAATTAAAAGTGGTAATAGATATTTAACCATTGGATCTACTAAAGTAGCCAATTCTTCATTCGGTTTCCACCCTGACTCAATGAATAGGGCAGTAATTAATCCCCATGCAATAAATGCACCAATATTAGGCATTACCATAGAACTCAAAAAGTTTCCGAATTTTTGAATCTTTACTTTCATCTGGCTTTCTTGATTAGACATAAATGAGCTCTCCTTTCTGTAAAACAATCATAAAATATTAAGCGCTTTCACTCAATGATTACTAGAACTAATTTTGTCACCCCTGTCTGCGTCAAAACTTTTTTTCGTAAAGAACCATCATTTTAACTACATTTATAATGTTCACAATGTAGATTATTTTATTTGCGTTCATACAAAAAGGAGTGAAATTTTGTTCTTAAACT
>CADBNU010000164.1 GCA_902796085.1 Heyndrickxia coagulans | reverse complement strand
TTCCTCTCAATTTTCCCTTTAAGATAGTGGAAAATTCCTCGTTCAAACAATTGATATATCTTATTATTTGTTTGTTTTGCCTATAGACAGACTGGATAAGATACATAAAAATAAATTTATATATCCGAATATTCTGAATATAAAACTAGAATTATATGAGCTCATACGTTGACAGTTAAGTCAAAATAAAAGGAGGAATGAAATGAATATCATCTTATTTGAATTTTTATTGTATTGCGTTGTAATTTCTATTATTGGATTTACGCTAAGTAAAAAGGTTAGGAACCAAGAAGACTTTCTTTTAGGTGGGAAAAAGTTACCAGGATGGGCTTTGGCATTTTCAGAAAGGGCAACCGGTGAATCAGCCTGGTTGTTGTTAGGATATACAGGTTTCGTATTTACAACTGGGCTTGCAGGAATATGGGTTGCCATTGGAATTGCTGTTGGAATCATTTTTTCCTGGCTATTTTTAGCAAAACGATTTATGCGTGAACAAGAAAAATATAAAGTATTAACAGTTCCAGATTATTTAGCTATACGATTCGGAGTTAAAGCCAAGATCATTCGTTGGTTGGCAGGGTTATTAATATCTGGAATGATGATCTTCTACATCGGTGCGCAAATGGCAGGAGCAGGAAAACTGTTATTTACAACCTTTGAATTGCCTTTTATTTCAGGTGTGATCCTTGCCACGTTCGTCATTATTTTTACCGCTTTTGCAGGAGGTTTTATCTCTGTCGTTTGGACGGATATGATTCAAAGTATTATGATGTTAATTACATTAGTGGGGTTACCCATTATAGCTTTCATTTATATCGCCACAAATGATTTATCGGTTAGCCAATCTTTAGCCGATGCTGGTAGTGAATTTAACTCTTGGTTCGGCGGATTAACAGGATTTTCGATAGGCGTTTTATTTTTCAATAACTTTTCATGGTTTTTTGGATTTTTAGGCGGCCAACCCCAGCTTAGTGCGCGATTTATGGCATTAAAAAACGAAAAAGAAGCCAATATGGGAACAACTGTCGCCACCATTTGGACATTTCTTGCTTATACCGGTGCATTCTCCATTGGTATAGCGGCAATTACAATGTATGATCAAGGATCTTTCGCAGATGTTGAAACCATTCTTCCAACAATGATCCTACAATTAATGCCCCCATGGATTGCCGGAATTATTCTAGCCGGAGTGTTAGCTGCAATTATCACTACAGCAAACTCACAGATTCTTGTCGTAACTAGTTCCGTTACTGAAGATATTATACATAAAGCGATGGGGATAAAACTTACGGAAAAACAACTACTCTGGTTATCAAGAATATCTGTTGCCTTTTTCGGGATTGTTGGGATGATTATTGCACTTGTATCAGATTCTTTAGTCTATCTCATTGTAAGCTGGTCATGGGCAGGAATCGGTTGTACATTATCCCCAGCAATTTTAATGACATTCTTCTGGAAAAAATACTCAGGTGTAGGTGTAATCGCCACGATTATTTCAGGTTTTTTAGCCACCATCCTATGGATTAGTACGCCATTGGAAGAAATCATAACGTCACGTTTTACAACGTTCTTTATTGCAGCATTTTTTGGTATTGTATTTAGCCTATTGTTCCCTGATAAAAATGTGGATATAAAAAATAATAATGAAGTAGTGTATTAAATGTTGAAAGCGTATACACATTATGAATATAGTGTCAAAAAACAAATGCAATCTGGCAGGTAGCACCGCTAACTTTCCGCAGGCAAGTTTGGGCACCACCTCGAGGCTCCCAGCAGAAACACCTCAAAAGCTCCCTGCCATTTATATCTAATGGATTAAAGAGCTTACTAATTTGTTTATTTTTCAATACATCTGCTTCTGTGAGTTGTAAATCTTCTCTTTAATTGTACCTCTGGCAACCATTTTAATCATTTGTACGGATTTCGTTTGTCCAATAGATATTAAGGAAAAATCTTTTTATAAGAGACCGTACCGCACATATCTTTAATCATTATTTCTTTTAGGTTAACGATTAACTGCTCTCAACTCCTCAATAAAAGATCAGTTCATTTATATTATCATCACCCCAATTCTAACATGCAATGATATACATTTGTGCAATGAAAAAGGACACAAATATGTTAGAAAATCCATGAAGAAAACATGTTAAAATATGTACAGTTAGATGAATAATGAATAAAGGGAGAGATACTCTTGAGAAAATTTATGACACTCTTTTTTTTGCTAACATTAATCTTACTTGTTTCTCCTAATTCTACGACTTTTGCTCAAATGAAAGATCAAGAAAACACATATCGTATAAATGATGAAATGATATTAACAATAAATCATCACAATCAAGGTGACATCATTGTTGCAAATCATTCGGAAAATGAGGATAATGAACCACTTCATCATGGAGAACATCAAGATCATCCTGCTACTAGTTCACACGATTCCCATACTGCCCATTCTGAATATGGTGGCCCTGGAGGCGAATCAAAAGCCGCCATTTATGCAAGTGCTTTATCAGTTGTCATGATCTTTTTATTTATTGGCGTTACTTATATCGCTTTAAGAAAGCACCAAAAAAATTCGAACGAACATTATAGATGAATTTCGTAAAAATTTGTGATTATTTTTCCACCTAAACGAAAGACTAATAATCGTAGGACATTTATAGAAAGGTGGAGAACTTTTGGAAAAACGAACCAAAAAAGAACGTGATCAACAACAAGACTTACGACAGGAAGAAAACTTAACGTTAGAAGAGAAAATTAATTCAGCCTTGTTATATACACCAGAAATTATTACTTGGATGGATTATACGCAGTCGAAAGAATAAAACTATAAAAATGTGATTAGGGCCTATCCATAAAGACTAATAGGCCCATTTTTTAATAAAGTTTGTTCTTTTGAATCAATTATTCAATTACATCAAACCATACTGGTGTCTGATCTAATGGATCCCCGTTATAATTTACCTTTATCTCCTCCCCTTTATGAATATCTCTT
>CADBNU010000163.1 GCA_902796085.1 Heyndrickxia coagulans | reverse complement strand
GCATTTTTTGCTTTTTCTTGGAGTTCTTCTAATTTTCCTTCAGGTAGATCAGGTTTTCCTTCTATTGATCTCCGTAGCACTTCACTTTCAAGTGGTTTAAGTTCTTTTTCTACAAATCTACGAATCGTTTCTTGAACCATTTTTTGTTCTTCTGATAATCGTAAATACATCGTTAACACTCTCCTATTAAGAATTAATATATTGATCTTTTAAAATTCTTTTTAAGATTTTTCCGACAGCTGATTTCGGTAATTCATTGACAAAATCTACGGATCTTGGCACTTTATATGCAGCCATTCGTTCTCGACAAAATTGAATTAATTCTTCTTCTGTTAACTGTTCATTCTCTTTTAACACAACGACCGCTTTTACTGTCTCGCCACGATAAGAGTCAGGTACTCCAATGACGGCAGCTTCTAATACGGCCGGATGGGTATAAATAACATTTTCCACCTCTATTGGATAAACATTATAACCACTTGCAATTATGAGCTCTTTTTTCCGACCAACGATATAAAAGTAACCATCTTCATCCATTTTGGCTAAGTCCCCGGTATAGAGCCAACCATTGCGTATCGTTTTACTCGTTTCCACAGGGTTATTCCAATATCCCTTCATGATTTGTGGTCCTCTAACAATTAATTCTCCAACTTCTCCAACAGGTAATTCTATTTCGCCAGTTTCCACATCAACAATTTTGGCATCCGTATTTGCAATCGGTATTCCGATACTCCCCTTCTTTTGCAGACCTCCAATAGGATTTCGATGAGTCACTGGAGAAGCTTCCGATAGACCGTATCCTTCAGCAACGTTCGTTCCACTAACTTCGTTAAATTGATTGATCACTTCAACCGGTAATGGTGCGGAACCACTTACACATGTTTCTAGTACACTTAAATCAAAGGCTTTTTCTTTATAGTAGTCTAATAGAGCAATATACATTGTTGGAACACCAGGGAATATGGTAGGTTTAGTTTTTTCTATAATGTTCACAACAATTTCGGGTTCGAACTTTGGGACAAGAATTAAATTACCACCTATGTGAAAGGTGAATAACATACAACTTGTCATTCCATATACATGAAATAACGGTGAAATGGTTAATGTCCTTTCCTCTCCTAATTTAGTATTCATTTTCGAAGTTGCCGCACTTTGTAACGTATTCGCGACTAAATTATAATGTGTCAGCATCGCTCCTTTCGAAAGACCTGTTGTACCACCCGTATATTGAAGCACTGCCACATCCTCTTTTGGTTGAATCGTTATATTTGGAACTGGTAATTTACGATTTTGTAGAAGGTGATTAAATCGATCCTCTTCACCGTCAAGACTTACGGTATAAACTAGTTCTAATTGGGTTTTATCTTTTATTTGATCAATATACGGTTGTATTTTGTCAAGAACAATAAGGATTTTTGAGCCAGAATCATTTAAAACATGTAATAATTCATTTGCTTTGTACATTGGATTGACTTGGACAACAATCGCCCCGCATAGTAACGCTGCATAATAACTAATCACATATTGCGGGCAGTTTGGAAGCATAATCCCGATACGGTCGCCCTTTTGTATGCCTGCATTTTTTAAATTAGCTGCAACGATCTGGATTATTTGATTTAATTGTTCATATGTAAAGGTCTTGTTAAAAAAAGTGATCGCTGTATGATTTGGATACTTATCAACAGATTGTTTAAAAAATTCATAAAGCGATATTTCTGGAAGATCAACTGTAATGGGAATACCTTTAGGTACATGTTTATGCCAAAGTTTCGTCAAACGGATCACCTCAATTGAATGAAATTTTGTAGTCTGATAAAGATGAAGTTTTTGTGAACGGTTACATCCCAAAAACCTTTTTTCTTAAACCTTTGTTTTTTCACATTAAAAATATGTGACGAATCTCCGAAAAAACAAATGGTTTACCTTATCTCATGCCTGCTGTTATTGTAAAAAATGTCACTATATATGAATGCAAGAACAATGCCAACTTACTTAGTATAAAAAAACTAATTTAAACTCTTTTTCCTATATACTTACGGGCATACATATTCATGCGAACCATGCCATACATAATAAATACATGACATAATCAAATTTGAAGAAATACCATTCGGAAAATCATAATATTAATTCAAGTTTGAATTAAAAAGATAGAAAATATTGATAAACTACTAATTTAGAATTAAATTAATTCAATTCAACTCTGAATCAATACATAAAAAAAGAGGTTATTGCATAACCTCAGCATCTATCAATGTATATTAACTGCTCATTTTCGGTTTAATATTATATTTTTTTAGCTTCCTTACAACGGTTGGTTGACTCGTTCTTAATGCTTTTGCAATTTCGTACGTATTACGATACTTTTTGGCTGCTCTCTCAAGGATCTTTCTTTCTGTTTCTTCAACGGCTTCTTTTAATGAAATTTGTTGATTTGTGTTCACATGAACACTATTCTTATATTCTGGCGGCATGTGCTCGATTTTGATTTCATTTTCAGGTGTTGTGACAACTAAACGCTCAATTAAATTTGCCAATTCCCTGATATTACCGGGCCAATTATAAGAAATTAAAAAATCAATCACTTCATAATTGAATTCTTTATTTAATAAATATTTTTGATTAAATTTGGATAAAAAGTGGTGGATTAATGGTAGAATCTCATCACGGCGCTCTCGTAGTGGAGGAATATATAAAGGTATGACATTCAAACGATAGTATAGATCCTCGCGAAATTCGCCACGGGTAACCATTTCATGTAAATTTCGATTCGTTGCAGCAATGATTTGCACATTTACTTTTTTGATCTTTGTGCTTCCGATCTTTTGAATTTCTCCTTCTTGTAAAACACGAAGTAATTTCACTTGTAAATTTAACGGGAGTTCACCAATTTCATCTAAAAATAATATCCCATTATTTGCTAACTCAAACATGCCCTGCTTTCCACTCTTATTTGCCCCTGTAAATGCTCCTGCTTCATAACCGAATAGTTCTGATTCTAACAATTCTGGAGGAATCGCTCCACAATTCACTTTTATTAGTTTTCCTTTTTCCTTTCTGCTACTTTGATTGTAAATAAAATTAGCTAACACGTCTTTACCGACACCTGTTTCACCTAAAATTAAGATTGTTGCATCAAAATTTGCAACACGTTTGGCCTGTTGAAAAATACTTTTCATTTGTTTGTTTTTTATAATGATTCCTTTATCATAGGAGCCAACGTCAATTTTTTCGTTCATAACAGAATGATTAAAATGACTATTTTCAGCATGAATACGATTTAGTTCAGTTAAATCTCTTATTACAGTAACTACTTTTTCTACTTCTCCGTTCTCATTTGTAATTGGTGAACCAGTTAGTAATGTAATATTACCAATGTAGTTTTTTTGCACAAGTGAAACGGTTTTACCAGTTCTTACAACTTCTTGTGTAACTGAATTTTTCAATATCCCTCTTTGCATTAGTTGACTCACATTTTTACCAATATAATATTCCTTCGGTATTCCAGTAATCCGTTCAATTGCCTTATTTGTTCGAAGTGTAATCCCTTTTGCATCAGTAATATAAATACCTTCATACGTTTCATCAAAATATGTTTGTAATTCCTTAACTTCCTTTTTTAGCGTTTGTATTTCATCAGACTCCATACCAATCACGATAAATTTTTGATGAGCAATCGAATTTTTTATGAATACATAATTAACGAATTTCTTATATGTTAATAATTGATCGTCTTTTTCAATTTCAAATGTAGGGAAAAACTCACGAACATCCAAACCAATTGTTGCTTTTTTAAATAATTTTTTAAATTTTTTATTAAACTGTATGAGTAAATATGTATGGTCAATTAGTGCAACGGGAAATGGAAGATGGCTTATTTCCATATTCGTACACCTACTTCCTTTATTTTGATTAGATTTAACGTTAAATATATAATAATATAAATTTTCAGTCATTTCATCTTCTATTCATATTATTCCATTTTACAAATGGAATAAAAAAACTGTTCATTAAAAGAAAACAATGAACAGTTTTTTAATATTGTTACGAAAGTAGCGCATGGTTGATGGTTTCTTTTGTAATGTTTTCGTGTGAAGTATGCCATTTTACTGAACCACAATGAATATGAAAGATTTGCGGAGATTCATGTTGAATGGAAAAATATGCCTCAATGTAATTGGATAATGGACGACTTTCTTGTACAGTTAAATAATAACCGTCAATCTCAGGATGGTCTTCCAAATACTGATTGAATTGATCAAAAGCCTTCTGACTTATAGGACAGGTGAGACTATGTTTAAATAACAAAAATTTCCCTTCATAATTTAAAATTTCTTTTAATTCGTCCATTCTCTCTATTTTTTTAGCGCCATCCCCATTCCTCCATCATAATGGTTTACTTTTTGGAAGCTTGCAGCTCATCAATTTCTTTTGATAACATGGCAATTCTTTCTTTTGCCTCCTCTAGCACTTTTTCCGGCGAATCCATATGCTCTCTTTTCACCTGTTGGACTTTATCCACGATTTCCTTTGTCTGACTTTTTACAGCTTCTGACAATTTTATAGCTGCATCATTTGCTTGTTCTTTCCAATGTTCGCTTCTTTCAACTAATGTATTTCTTACTTCTCCTGTTTTGTCTAAAATAATGGATGCTTGACTTTCAAGATCCTTGCGCAGTTCCTTCCCCGATTTCGGTGCTAAAAGTAATGCAGTAATAGAACCAACTACACTTCCGATGACAACTCCTGTTACAAAATTACGAAATGCATGACTTTCATTTTTAACATTTTCCTCCATCAAGACTCCTCCTTATGATATATTTCATTGGCGTTAATTGCCCGTTGTTCCTGTTTTTTTTGTTTACGTGTACGGATTTCATCCCATTTTTCCTTGATTTCAAACACCACTTGTGCCCAACTAACGACTTGAGAGATTTTCTCTTGGTTTTGATCTACTCGATGGGTGACATTTTCACTTACACGGGCTAAAGATGCATTGAATTGTCTTACTGTTTTTCCAATATCCGTAGCTGCATCAATGACAGAATCTAATTTTTTAGATTTTTTTTGCAAATCCTTTGTTAATGTATTTGTTTTTTGTAAAAGCGATTCTGCCTCTGTTGTTATCCCTTTGACTTGTCCTTCAATGTTGTTAACCGTATTTGAAACCTGTTCCAACGCTTTCGATAGCGTTTTTAAAGTAGTAATAATATATACTACTAATATTACAAATGCAATGGCAATAACACCAACACTTATGTATAAAATCGCTTCCATCAAGTTAACTCCTTTCAATACTAAAAGCTTCAATTTTACTTATTTCTATTAAATCATGTTTTAAAAGAAGATTCGAGTTAAAAAAGATAATTATTTCATTTTTTTATATTATTTACCATAATCATTCTTTTTGTCCAATTGTCCTTCTTAAAACAAAAAGGCAAGTAGAAATCTTCCACTTGCCTTTAACGAATTATTTTACACCTTCATTTAAAAAACTTTCATAAGCATCCTGATATTTGTGAACATCTCCCGCACCCATAAATAAAATAACACTATTCTCAAACTTCGCTAGTTCCGATACACTATCTTCATGAATAACTTTTGCTTCTGGGATCTTTTCTTGTAAATCTTCAATGGATAAATTGCCATGATTTTCTCTTGCTGAACCAAAAATTTCACATAAAAATACATGGTCCGCAAGATTAAGACTGTTGGCAAATTCATCTAAAAAGGTTTGTGTTCTTGTAAACGTATGTGGTTGGAAAACAGCGACAATTTCTTTGTTCGGATACTTTTGTCTAGCCGAATCAATCGTCGCTTGAATTTCCGTTGGATGGTGTGCATAATCATCAACTAAAATTTGTGTACCAACTCTTTTTTCTGTAAAACGACGTTTCACACCATGGAAAGTTTGTAAACCTTCTTTTAGTACATTTAAGTCAATATTTTCGTAATGACAAAGGGTAATAACAGCTAACGCATTTAAAACATTATGTTCTCCAAAGGTTGGAATGGAGAAAGATGAATAGAATGAATTCCTGACAAAGACATCAAATTTCATTCCTTTATCCGTACGTTCGATATTGCGTGCTTGGAAGTCATTCGCTTCATCAAGACCGTAATATATGACAGGTACTTTCGCTTGAATTTTTTGTAAGTGTTCATCATCACCATATGCAATAATCCCCTTTTTCACTTGCCAAGCCATTTCCTGGAAGGCAGAAAAAACATCTTCCACATTGGCATAATAGTCAGGGTGGTCAAAATCTATGTTTGTCATAATGCAATAATCAGGGTGATATGCTAAGAAATGTCTACGATATTCACATGCTTCAAACACAAAAAATTCAGCATCAGGCGTTCCCATTCCTGTTCCATCACCGATTAAATAAGAAGTTGGCTTCGCCAATTCCATGACATGGGAAAGTAACCCAGTTGTTGAAGTTTTTCCATGGGAACCCGTCACTGCAATACTCGTAAATTTTTGTATAAAATCGCCTAAAAACCGGTGATAGCGAATGACTGGAAGTCCTAATTCCAATGCTCTTTGAATTTCTTCATGTGTATCAGGAAAAGCATTTCCAGCAATAACTGTCATTCCAGGTTGTATATTATCTTTATTAAAAGGATATATTGGAATACCAGCTTTATCTAAAGCATCTTGTGTAAAATAATGGGTTTCAACATCAGATCCTCGAACTTCTAATCCCATATTATGGAGGATTTGTGCCAATGCACTCATACCTGATCCTTTAATACCTACAAAATAATAAACCGTCATGTTAGAACCTCCAACAAAATTACGATATGTGTATATAGAATAGTATATGTATTCATGTTTCCTTTAGGTGATTGCCTACATAAACTTTCCTAAAAATATCAATTTGATCTTATTATATTCTTGTGTTTTAATAATTGTTTTTATTATCTTCTTTTCTAAGTTAAATATTAAGCAACGCTTACAGTATTATAACACTTCCCATTAAAAAAAACTATTTGATTTTAAAATGTTGATGACAAAGTTTGATTATCAAAGCGAAATGACAAATATAATGTAATAAGAGTTAAGAGCTCCATGTATAAGAGCTCTTGTATATTTCATCTTTATAATAAATCATTTAACTTCTCTAAATCTTGTTCTGTAATTAAAACGTCCCTCGGCTTGCTACCTTTTGACTCAGTGATAATTCCCTTTTCTTCCATCATATCGATCATTCTTGCTGCCCGATTATATCCGATACGAAAATGACGCTGTAAACTTGATGTGGAAAGATTTCCTTGTTCTACAGCAAATTTACATGCCTCAAGTAGAAGTTCATCCTGCTCTTCAAAATCTGATTTCTTAATCAGTTCTTCTTGGACAAATAAATAATCTGGTTCTCCTTGAGAACGAACATGTTCAACAACATGTTCAATTTCTTCATCTGAAATAAATGCACCTTGAATCCGTACCGGTTTTGACGTTCCATTTTCAATAAATAACATATCACCTTTGCCTAATAAACGTTCAGCACCACTAACATCAAGAATGGTTCTCGAATCAATTTGCGATGAAACAGAAAAAGCAATCCTTGTCGGGATATTTGCTTTAATTAATCCTGTGATAACATCAACTGATGGTCTTTGGGTTGCAATTAATAAATGAATGCCACAGGCTCGAGCTTTTTGGGCAATACGAGCAATCGCTTCTTCTACATCGGCAGGCGCCATCATCATTAAATCTGCTAATTCATCGATGATAATAACGATATATGGCAATCGATGTTTGTTATCAGCTCTTTCATTAAATTTGCTAATATCCCTTACCCCAAGGTGAGCAAATAATTCATAACGTCGTTCCATCTCTTCTACTGCCCATTTTAAACTTTGCGTTGCTGCCTTTACATTCGTAATGACTGGGCTAATTAAATGTGGAATACCATTATAAGGAGCTAGTTCTACCATTTTTGGATCAATCAGAAGAAGCTTCACTTCATCTGGTCTTGCTTTATACAAAAGACTTACAATAAATGTGTTAATACTGACACTTTTACCAGATCCTGTTGCCCCCGCAATTAATCCATGGGGCATTTTTTTCAAATCAGTCATAATCGGTTTTCCAGTAATATCTAAGCCAAGTCCAACTGTTAGAGGCGATTCAGCCTTTAAAAAAGCAGGTTGATCAATAATTTCCCGTAAAAATACTGGGCGGGATTTACGATTTGGCACTTCAATTCCAATAGTGTGTTTACCAGGAATCGGCGCTTCAATCCGAATATCCTTTGCAGCTAAGCTTAATTTAATATCATCCGTTAAACTAGTAATCTTGCTAACCTTTACTCCCATTTCAGGAGCAAGTTCAAAACGTGTAACGGCTGGTCCCACTGAAACATGAACCACTTTTGCATCGACATTAAAGCTTTTCAATGTTTGATCCAAAATTTCACTTTGCATTTGTATCCATTCATCATCTGAATGTTCGTATCGGCGGAATTGCAGTAAATTTCGAGCTGGAAATTGATAATCATCATATAAAATATTTTCCTGATAGCGTTCCGATGTCACGGCAACTTCATTTAATACTGTCGTTTTCTCATCATGCATTTCAATACTCTGCTGTAGTTCAGTCTGATTTACTTCCCTATCAATATGGTTAAGTTCTTTTGTCGGTTTCTCTTCATCAATGGTCCTTTTATATGTTACTCGTTTCTCTTCTTGTTTTTTCTTTAATTTTTCTCGATCAGATTTTAACATAATAACGTTAAATGGGATTTGTCTTTTGGCATTCGTTCGACGTTCATCTTTTTTAACATCGTTTAAATCATGAGTATGTTTCGACTGTTCAGCTTCCTGATTTTCTGTTCGATTTTCTTCAGCAGGATCTTTATTCAAACGTTCTTCACTTTCTTCGTTAACATCAACATTCGCTTTCTCTTCATTCAAAATTGTCAGTTCTTTTCGTGCTTGTTCACGATTACCTTTTTCGTCTTTTTCTTCCTTTTCTAACTGCTCGCTTTGAAAGTTAGATGGTTCAACAACTTCGATCTGTTGAATTTGATGATCTACAAGATGGTCTTTTACATCGTATTGAACATTTTCCCTTTCAGACTGTTGGTCATTATCTTCTCTATTTGTTAAAGGAAGTGTTTTATTCGTTACCATTCCTTCATTCAAATCATGCTTTTGTTTTTCATGGAATAAAGATGCATTTTTATTCTCATTTTCACTGTTTTCCTCTTGGACCGATTCTTGATCTAGAACCGGACCCGCAAAAGTATCGTTGGTTTGAATTACCACCTTATGTATATTCTCGCTTGGATCTTTTCGTTTATGATCCTGTATTTGAACACTTTTCAACGAAATGTCATTTTCAATTTCTACTTTTGGGGAATAGTCTTGTTCATATTCTGAATGGACATCTTCTATTTTTGAAAGTTGTTTATCTGCATGAATGGATGGACTAGATTCAAAAGATCTTAATTCAAACTCAACTACATCCGTTTTCTTTGTGCGTTTTTGAAAACCATAAATTGGAGAAGGGACTTCCGATGGGCGGAAACCTCGAGTTCCAAATTTTGGTTTTTCTTGTTTTTCTTTCTGTTTCTGCTCCATTTTCTCCTGGCTTTTTTCGACATATTGACTTTCTGTCTCTTTTGGTGTTACTGTTTCTTTTTCAGGAGCTTGTTCTTGCTCATATTGCATAGATTTACCATTTATATACTTTAATTTTGGATAACGTTTATAAAGGTTCTTTTGAATTTCTGTAATGGACATGTTCATTTTTATTCGAGTTTTTTGGTTTTTATCGTAAGTGGGTGCTTCATTTCTAAATCTCTCATTTTGTGGATAGTGGTAAGCAACCCTTGTTTGCATTTCTATATATTCATTATTTCGTTCTTTCTTATTATTGTTATTGTTTTCTGGTTCAATAACTTCTTCTTCGTATTCTTCATCTTCATAATAGAAAAAAAATCTTTTCAACCAATCCATCTAATCACTCTTTCTACAAATACATTACCCTCTCATTTTACTATAAAAAAATAGAGAAAAACATAGAATTATACACACATTACTTTAGTATGACTCGCTTAGGGATACTGGAAATATTAATAAACTGGATAAAAAAATAACAGGATTGGCTCATTTAAACATATCCATATTTTAGTAAAAAAAAATGTCAGCTTGATTACAGCAATATTATTTTTTTATATTAAAAAGACTACTTCCTTGGTGCAGCCTAGTTGCAGTTTTATTGGAAGTAGTCTTGTTTATATATATGTTTCATTAAAAATCTAAGTTCGTCAGTGGTTTATAACAAGGAAGATACTTTATCACGCTTTGCCTGAAGAACCGAATTCGCGCATTTTTGTAATCACAGTTTCTTTAATGGCTTCACGTCCTGGGCCGATAATTTTACGTGGGTCGTATACTTTACTATCATTAGCT
>CADBNU010000162.1 GCA_902796085.1 Heyndrickxia coagulans | reverse complement strand
GATAAAATTAATATCTGCTACCCTTCCCGTCGCAATTTGACCATGTAAATGTTCAAGATTAAAATATTTTGCAGGATTTAATGTTGTCATTAAATATGCTTCAATAGCTGGTATCCCATGCTCAATGCAAATTTTTATTAGATGATCCATAACCCCGTTTTCATAAAAAGATGGAGTTGATCCATCTGTTGTTAACATCAATTGACTGTAATTCGGAATATTTTCCTCTTTTAACTCTTCAAGTATTTGTGGTAAATCTGGACGTATTGATGAATGTCTTAATCCAACCATGTAGCCTTGTAATAATCTTCTCATAACTTCTTTACCATTAATAGACTCATGATCGCTATCTGCTCCAAGAAGCTTTAACTTTGCCAACGTTTTTTCCGATGCCCCTGGAAAATGTCCTTCCACTTTTTTATTCAATCTTTTCGCTTCTTGAATCCAGTAAAGTTTTAAATCATCACCCTCTAATAGCTTGGGCCAACCTGTTAATTCTCCGGCTTGTATGACTGATTCATGTTCAAGCCATTTCTTAACTGAAGCATTTGAGAAAACGACTTCCTCATCTATAATTTCTGTTTGACTATCTAATCTTCCCCACCAATACAATGTTGTTGGAAGCGATTTCAAATCATCAATAAAAGAAAACGCTTTCTTTTTATTGGTAAATAAACAGAGCTGTAAGTTATCATTGATTAAAACTGTTGTTCCAAATTTAGATGCATATTGTGCAAAACTTACTGGATTGTATAGTTGGAATGGATGGGCATGGGGTTCAATATACCCTGGTACGAGTAAACTATTTTTACAATCAACAACCTCACAAGTTTGGTCGACTTTGTCAGGCAGCTTTTCTCCAACATAGACTATCCGATCATTGTAAATCCAAATATTAGCCTGCAGCCATTTTTTAAAAATAGCATTTAAATATGTTGCGTTTTTTAATAAAATAGTAGGTGATCTTTTTCCATCCAGTACTTCTACTTGTTCCCTCAATTCTCGATTTCTCCAGCGATACTTCGACTCAACCATTCACCTTCACCTTTTTGTTCTTATTTTTTATCTATCTCAAAAGCTGAACGAATGTAGCAAATTGAACAAAGTTTCATAATTCGTATAAAGTATAACACACTTTATTTATTAAAGCACTAAAGAAGGTTTGACATTTCTGAAAACCGTCCACTACACTTCCATTTTTAATAGTTACTAGTTACATTCTAACAATGATAATCCTTTTTGAATAAAATATCTGGTGTTACAAAATACAATACATTTTATTTGTCGTTCATTAATTTACCTTCAAATACAATTTGCTGTCTTATCGGTTCATACGCAACCTTCCCATCCTCTTTTATCACTTCTTTAAAAATCGGCTTTTCATATTTCCCAACCGGAACATAGCCCTCTTGTTTCATACGATTTAAACATTCATCAATTGTTTCATTTTCTTGAAGCTCAAAACGAACTTTATTCTTCTTTTTACCCATTATGAATACCTCCAAGTTACTTGTTATTTATATTTTATCCCAAAAATATAGGAAAAAGGATCATTTATTCCGAATTATATCATCATATAAAAAGGCCGTCCCAAAAAGACAGCCTTAACGTCTATACGATCGTTTCAAATATGAAGTATAAGATGAATAATATACCGAGTACATACATAACCGGATGGATTTCTTTTGCACGACCTTTAACTAACATGGTAATCGGATAGAAAACAAACCCTACGGCAATCCCTGTTGCAATACTACCAGTAAGTGGCATCATTAAGAACGTAAAGAAAGCAGGTACAGCAGTTTCAAAGTTCTCCCATTCTATTCCTTTCAATTGAACAGCCATCAAGATACCAACAATAATTAATGCAGGTGATGTTACTGCACTTGTTACAATACTTAAAACAGGTGAGAAGAATAATGCGATAAAAAACAAGATAGAAACAACCACTGCTGTAAAACCAGATTTACCACCAGCACCAACTCCGGCTGTAGATTCAACATAAGAAGTTGTACTAGATGTCCCTAAGATCGCACCAATGACAGTTCCTGAAGAATCTGAAGCTAGAGCTCTTCCTGCCCTTGGTAGTTTTCCATTTTCCATAATTTTTGCTTCACTTGCAACCGCTACTAATGTTCCTGCTGTATCAAAGAAGTCAATAAACATGAAAGTTAAAATAACGATTAAAACGTCTAATGTGAAAATATTCCCTAAGTTCACAATCGCTTGACCAAATGTTGGTTCTATACTTGGCGGTGCTGAAACAATTGAATCAGGAAATGGAACTAACCCAAAGATCATTCCAACTATAGCAGTAATAACCATCCCGTAGAAGATTCCAGCTTTCACACCACGAACTAGAAATAAAATGGTTACGACTAATCCAAAGATCGCTAACAAGGTTTGTGAATTTGATAAATCACCAAGTAAAGCTTCACCAGTTACGATTCCAGCATTTTTTAAACCAATAAATGCAATGAATAAACCAATCCCCGCTCCCACGGCAAGTTTTAAATTTTCAGGAATTGCATTAATTACAATTTCTCGAATACCAGTTAATGTAAGAATAACTAAAATAACACCAGAAACGAGAACACCAGATAATGCTGTTTCCCAAGGTATTCCCATACCTAAAACCGCCGTGAATGTAAATGCCGTGTTAAGACCCATACCTGGTGCTAGAGCGACAGGGTACTTGGCCACAATTCCCATTACTAATGTACCTAAAGCTGCCGCAAGACATGTAGCGGTAAAAATAGCCCCCCAATCCATACCTGTTTCTGATAAGATCATTGGGTTAACAGCTAATATATAAGCCATTGATAAGAACGTGGTTAAACCTGCAATAATCTCAGTTCTATAATCTGTTCCAAGTTTATCAAACTCAAAGTACTTTTTCATGAAAGTTCCCCTTACCTTTCTATAATGTGTTTACATTACATTCGAAGCATTCCAAGAATGGAAAAATACTTCTAAAAAAAGAAAAAAGCTCATGTTTCCACAGAGCTTTACGAAAGGTATAGGTTTATAAGAAAATAAAAAAATCCTTACAATCCAAGTACCTCTCGTAGTCAAGCTATTTACGGTAGCTCGGTAGAAACTCACAGGCCATATCCCTGTAATTATACGAGAAAAAAATATTTAATTAGTACAAATACATAGTATCAATTAAAAACAAAAACGTCAATACAAAATACGAATATTTTTTTAAAAAAAATAAATCTTGTTCGTGTTTAATGTTAAAATCCCTTGAATTTTTTGTTTATTTATCTATAATATCCGTAAAATGCCTGTTTCAAGCGTTTGACACTGAAACAGGCAATCTTTGAACAGATTCTATTATTCCCATTCAATTGTTGCAGGTGGTTTACTTGTAATATCGTAAACGACCCGATTCACATGGGGAACTTCATTCACAATTCTACTGGAAATTTTCTCTAAAACATCCCATGGGATCTTTGCCCAATCAGCAGTCATTCCATCAATAGATTGAACGGCACGAATGCCAACTGTATAATCATATGTCCGGGCATCACCCATTACACCTACACTACGTATATTTGTAAGCACAGTAAAGTACTGCCAAATTTCACGGTCTAAACCAGCATTTTTAATTTCTTCCCGTAAAATATAATCTGATTCCCGAACGATTTCAAGTTTTTCCTCTGTAACATCACCTATAATCCGAATACCAAGACCTGGACCTGGGAATGGTTGTCGCCAAACAATTTCATCCGGAATTCCAAGAGCAGATCCAAGTTCACGAACTTCATCTTTAAATAAAGTTTTTAACGGTTCAATCAGCTCAAATTCCATATCTTCAGGTAGTCCACCGACATTATGATGTGATTTAATTGTTTGTGCCGTTGCCGTTCCACTTTCAATGATGTCCGTGTAAAGCGTTCCTTGAGCAAGAAATTCAATGCCTGCTAATTTTGCTGACTCATCATTAAAAACATAAATAAATTCATTACCGATGATTTTACGTTTCTGTTCTGGATCTGTAACACCTGCTAATTTATCTAAGAAACGTTTTTTCGCATCAATTTTAATTACATTCATTTGGAATTTTTCAGCGAAAGTCTCCATTACACTTTCTGCTTCACCTTTTCGTAGCAAACCATGGTCAACAAACATACATGTTAATTGGTCACCAATGGCTTTATGAATGAGAACAGCCACAACAGAAGAGTCTACTCCACCACTTAACGCACATAAAACTTTTTTATCTCCAACTGTTTTTCTGATTTGTTCAATTTGTACATCAATAAAATGCTCCATTGTCCAATTTGCTTCACAACCACAAACATTAAACACAAAATTTTTCAATATATCATTTCCATAGACAGAATGGCGAACTTCTGGATGAAATTGAACACCATATAATTTTTCAACTTCATTACTCATTGCCGTTATTGGGCACGATGGACTTTTTGCATCAATACTAAAACCTTCTGGAACTTCTGTCACAAGGTCACCGTGACTCATCCAGACAACTTGTTGTTCCGGTAAATTGCGGAACAATGTTGCATTCGTTCCTACATTGATTTCCGCTTTGCCATATTCACGATGTTTCGCTTGTTCTACTTTTCCTCCAAAATGTTTAGCCAAAAGTTGCATTCCATAACAAATACCAAAAATTGGTATACCTAATTCAAAGATTTTTTCATCGCATGTAAATGCATTTTCATCATAAACACTGTTTGGTCCGCCAGAAAAAATAATCCCTTTAACATTCATTTTTTTTATTTCTTCTGCGGAAATTGTATGAGGATGTAACTCACTATATACACCGAACTCACGAATCCGTCGAGTAATTAATTGATTGAACTGACTTCCAAAATCCAAAACTATAATCATTTCTTGGTTCTTTGATTGTTGTGTCAAACTATTCACCTCTTTATATTATTCCATTCAAAAAAATGAAACTTTTATATGTATATCTTTACCTAATATAAAGCATTTGTACAATAATGTTTTAATAAATAATAAAAAAACTAGAATACTACCATAAAGGCAGCGTTCTAGTTTTACACATGTCAACAAGATAACTATTAAAACATTACATAATCGTTCGTACTGTGTAAAGTAGAAAACCGCCTTCATAGTCAGGCTATTTACGGTAGCCTGGTAGAAACTCTCGAACCATATTATCGAGGATATATGAAGGAAATTATTTTTTATTGTAAAATGAATCCTTCAGTTGGTCAAGTCTGTTTTTCATTAAACTTTACACTAATTTTTTCCAACTATATGACGGAGATTCATTTTAGTAAAAAACTGTTCACAATAATTCAGTGATGTATCCATATTCAATGTCTGTTGATACATTTTGAAATAATGTTAAAGCAAGTTCATTAATTGTAAATAAGTCTCTTGTAAAAGAATCCACATCTTTCATAACTCTGAATTGAATGTGGAGCATATGCACTCTTCAATTTTTTGTCTAATAGTAGCATCATTTATTCGACTTGGTAAATTTTCTGAAGTACTTTTGTCCATAAAGCCTTCTCTCGAAGACAATTCTCTTCTGAATCTTCCTTCTTTTGTCCGCGAGCATATATAAGAATAGAATTCTCATTTAAATTATTAAAACCTGAATTAGAAACTATATAATCGATTATCAAAATAACAAATTTAAGTTTTTCCGCACAAAAAAAGCCCTCCCACATGATTCACACCATATAAGAGGACTAACATCGTAAATGACAGACTATGCATTCGGATGAACCATTTCTTCCGGTCTTACATATTGATCGAACTCTTCACTTGTTAACAAGCCAAGTTCAAGAGCAGCTTCTTTCAATGTTGTTCCTTCTTTATGAGCCTTCTTTGCAATTTTTGCAGCATTTTCATAACCGATATGAGGATTTAATGCTGTAACAAGCATTAAAGAATCTTTTAAAAATTTTTCAATTTTTTCACGATTTGGTTCGATACCAACTGCACAATTATCATTGAAGGAACGAATTCCATCAGCAAGTAATCTTGCGCTTTGCAAGAAGTTATAAAGAATAACTGGTTTAAAGACGTTTAGTTCAAAATTACCTTGGCTCGCAGCAAATCCTATTGTTGCATCATTACCCATCACTTGAACAGCTATCATGGTTAATGCTTCACTTTGTGTAGGGTTTACCTTACCTGGCATAATGGAAGATCCTGGCTCATTTTCAGGAATGGTAATCTCACCAATTCCACTACGTGGGCCAGACGCTAACCAACGAACGTCATTAGCAATCTTCATGACATCTGCTGCTAATGCCTTCAATGCACCATGAGCATAAACTACTTCGTCGTGGCTTGTTAATGCATGGAATTTATTTTCTGAAGAATAGAAGTCAATACCTGTAAGCTGTTTAATTTCTTCGGATACCATCGCGCCAAACTCAGGGTGAGTGTTGATTCCAGTACCTACAGCTGTACCCCCAATAGCTAATGCTTTCATTTTATCTGTACTTTCTTTAATGAATTCAATATCACGATCAAGCATATGTACCCAACCACTAATTTCTTGGCCAAGTGTTAGTGGTGTTGCATCCTGTAAGTGTGTTCTACCAATTTTAACAATATCTTTAAATTCTTCAGCTTTTCTTTCTAATGTTCCTTTAAATCTTAGAACTTCTGGTAGCAAAGTATTTTCAACATAGCTTGTTGTAGCTACATGCATGGCGGTTGGGAATGTATCGTTAGAACTCTGACCCATGTTCACATCATCGTTTGGGTGTAATTTCTGGTCAGAACCCCATTCCTTTAAAAGTTGATTTCCACGGTTAGCAATCACTTCATTTAAGTTCATGTTGGATTGTGTACCGCTTCCTGTTTGCCAAATTTTTAATGGAAACTCACCACTATGTTTTCCTTCAATAATTTCATCAGCTACCGTTACAATGGCCTTTGCTTTATCATCATGCAATTTACCTAACTTATTATTAACAATCGCACAGCTTCTTTTTAATATTGCAAATGCTTTAATTAACTCTTCTGGCATTGTTTCAGTGCTAATCGCAAAATTTTGCAAACTACGCTGCGTTTGTGCACCCCAATATTTGTTTGCCGGAACTTTAACTTCACCCATAGTATCACGTTCGATACGATATTCCATGAATAATCCCCCTCCTGTTATTTTTCCAGAAAAGCGTTTTCAACAATTCTATTATAGTAAATTCAGTTTAATTAATCTATTAATTTAGAATAAAATAAGCGTTTTTACACGTGAACACGATAAATCTTAGCAATTTGAAAGATATTACTCTAAGTAATAGACTCATTAGAGCGTAAAAAATTATTTATACCGTTAATGCATAAAAAAGACTACTTCCTATATACAGTTTTGTTACAAGGAAGTAGTCTTTCCATTTATTTAGAACATCTTGATGAATAGTTTTAGTATTTTAGTATAAGTCCGAATTTAGGTTTATAAAAATTCGTACCTTAAAACTATTCTCTCATGATCACGCTTTGCCTGAAGAACCGAATTCACGCATTTTTGTAATCACAGTTTCTTTAATGGCTTCACGTCCTGGGCCGATAATTTTACGTGGGTCGTATACTTTACTATCATTAGCT
>CADBNU010000161.1 GCA_902796085.1 Heyndrickxia coagulans | reverse complement strand
TTGATTACGTTGATTGCTATTCTTATTGTTATAGTCGGAGTTTCATATTTTAAATGGCATGCATTTATAAGTTTACTATTGGCTAGTTTATTTTTAGCAATTTTTTCTGGAATGGACTTTGCTCAAATTGTAAGCGCTTATGAAGATGGGGTTGGCGGTACACTTGGGCACTTAATCGGAATTATTGCACTTGGAACGATCTTAGGGAAAATGCTAGCGGAATCAGGTGCTGGTCTTGTTATTGCTCAATTTTTTATTCGCACCTTTGGAGAAAAGCGACTTCCATGGGCCATGTTTATTTCTGGTTTTATTATTGGTATACCTGTCTTCTTCGAAGTTGGTATTCTTATTCTATTACCTCTTGTCATATCAATTACAAAAGCTTCAAAGCAGAATATATTAAGGGTAGGTCTCCCTGCGATAGCAGGATTATCCATCGTTCATGGACTCGTTCCTCCTCATCCAGGGGCGTTAGCTGCCATTGGAATATATGAGGCAGATCTTGGAAAGGTATTATTATATTCCCTCGTTATTGCTTTACCAGCAGGAATATTAGGTGGACCTTTGTTTGCGAAGTGGGCAGAAAAAAAGGTTATTCCGGAAGGGGAACCAACCTTAATTAAAGTAGATGATCAATTTGATAACCGAAAAATGCCTAGTGTTGGAGTTTCATTTTTAACCATTCTACTTCCAGTTATTTTAATGCTATTCGGTACATTTGCACCGTATCTTCCTGTCAATGATCATGTTATAAGTTTTTTGGAATTAATTGGTAGTCCATTGGTTGCCATGCTCATTTCGGTATTTGTCGCTTTTTGGTTATTAGGTTTCCGCAATGGAATGGATAAAAAGATGATCCAAAAACTTATTGAAGATTGTTTATTACCGGTTTCTTCAATTGTATTAATTGTTGGAGCTGGTGGTGGTTTTAAACAAATTTTAATCGACAGTGGTATTGGAAATGTCATAGGCGAAATGTCACAAGCTCTAAATCTATCACCATTAGTGATGGCTTTTGTTATTGCTGGTCTAATTCGGATAGCGACGGGGTCAGCTACAGTTGCCTTAACGACCGCAGCTGGTATTGTATCCCCAATAATTGCGGGAATGTCTGGTGTTAACTTAGAATTACTCGTCATCGCAACGGGTGCTGGTTCTTTAATGTTTTCCCACGTTAATGATGCAGGTTTCTGGATGGTAAAAGAGTATTTAGGGTTAAACATTAAAGAAACGTTTAAAACTTGGACCATTTTAGAAACCATCTTGTCTTTCGGAGCATTCTTTATCGTTTTAATTCTAGATTTGTTTGTTTAGTTAAAATCTTGGAATAGAGGGATTATATGTATTGCTCCAACATCAGTTACATTTTCATTAAAGAAATTGCTTCACGTAACTTTGTTAATGACTGAAATGCCTTATTTTTATTTTGAATCATAATGTTTACAAATAATGCATCGATGATGGATAACTCGCCAATTCTTGAGGAAAGAGCTTCGGACCGATATTCTGTTTCTTCCGAACTCGTAAAAAATACAACATCCGATTCTTTTGCAATCGGTGACTTTGGATATCCCGTAATCCCGATAATTTTCACGCCGTTTTTCTTAGCTACATTTAAAATATTGATTGTATCGATTGTTGAACCAGTATGTGAAATGATGATAGCAACATCCTTATTCGTAAGTTGTGAGGCAGACATTAATTGAATATGAGCATCAAAATTAGAATGACATTTGATACCAGCACGCATAAATTTATGATATGCATCCATTGCGATAATCGATGAACCACCGACACCGAAAAAGGCGACATGTTCAGCATTTAGTATAAAACGGACCGCTTGTTTAATCGCCTGTTCATCAAGTAGATGAACGGTTCGTTTTAGTGTATTCATGTTTGATTGGAAAACCTTTTTAGCGATTGTAATTTCATCATCTGTTTCATTGATTATTTCTTCATATATAGGCTGGTTTGGTTGATTGATTTCAGCAGCTAATGCAATTTTCATTGCTTGAAAACCTTTGTAACCAATTCGTTTACAGAAACGGAAAACGGTCGCATCGGCAACATGTAAATTTTCTGCTAAATCGTTAATGGTTTGTTGTATGACGAGTTGTGGTTGATTTAAAATGTAATCGGCAATTTTTTTCTCTTTATCACTTAAACGGGCATAGTGAGAGCGGATTTTATTTAAACAGTTCGATTCCATTTTGAACCTCCTTATATATAAAAAAGCGTTTGCATAATATATTTATGGGACGATTATATCATAATCAAATCTAATTAAAAAAATTTTTTTAATTAATGTATTCGTTTTGAAATAAATTTGAAAGGGTGTTTTTTAGTTATGAAAATAGGGTTAGTCGGTTTAGGAAAAATGGGATACAATTTAGCCTTAAATTTATTAGAGCATGGACATGATGTTGTTGCCTATGATAAAAATGGGAACACCGTCGAGCAAATAACTAAGGATGGGGCAACAGGCGTCCATACACTTAATGAATTAGTTTCAGCATTACCACAACTAAAAGTGGTATGGGTAATGGTACCTGCTGGTAAAATTACTTCGGATGTCATTGATGAACTGAAAGAATTATTGGAGCCGGGTGATATTATCATTGATGGCGGAAATTCTAATTATAAAGAATCAAT
>CADBNU010000160.1 GCA_902796085.1 Heyndrickxia coagulans | reverse complement strand
TATAATATAAACTGGAATCTGATTAGAATTAATTTGTTATATTTTCAACAATTGCAGCAATTCCTTGTCCTACACCAATACACATTGTTGCCAATCCATATTGTACTTGCTGTTTTTTCATTTCATGAATTAATGTTGTTAAAATTCGAGACCCGCTACAACCTAATGGATGACCAAGGGCAATTGCTCCACCGTTGACATTCACCTTTTCTGGATCCAATTCTAATTGACGGATACATTCGATCGATTGGGATGCAAATGCTTCATTTAATTCAATTAAACCAATTTCTTCCTTTGATATACCTGTCCTTTTTAATAGTTTTCGAGTAGCATAAATAGGACCTAGTCCCATTACAGAAGGTTCCAGTCCAGCTGTTGCCCCCCCTATAAAACGAGCAAGCGGTTTCAATCCAAGTTCTTTCGCTTTATCCTCGCTCATTACAAGAAGTGCTGAAGCTCCATCATTGACACCAGAAGCATTGCCTGCTGTTACAGTTCCGTTTGGAAATAATGGTTTCAGTTTAGCGAGTTTTTCTAATGACGTATCTGGTCGAGGATGCTCATCTGTATCAACAATCGTAACATTTCCTTTACGATCCGTAATTTGTACTGGAATGATTTCATCAGCAAAACGTTTTGTTTCAAGCGCTTTTTTCGTTTTCATTTGGCTATCAAATGCAAATTGATCTTGTTCTTCACGTGATATGTTATATCTTCTTGCCACATTTTCAGCAGTCTCAGGCATTGAATCTGTCCCGTACATTTCTTCTAATTTTTTGTTTACAAAACGCCAACCAATTGTAGTATCAAACATTTCCAAATTACCACGAGGAAATTCTATATTTGGTTTCCCCATAACAAATGGTGCACGAGTCATACTTTCTGTTCCACCTGCAATATAAATATCCCCATCTCCCACAGCAATCGCTCTTGCCGCATATAAAACAGCATCTAGACCTGAGCCACAAAGACGATTAATTGTTGTACCACCTACTTCAATTGGCAATCCAGCTAAAAGTGCCGCCATTCTTGCTACATTTCGATTATCTTCACCGGACTGATTAGCATTTCCTAATACAACATCTTCAATTTCTGTAGCAGGAACTTCAGGATTTCTTTCAAGCAATCCTTTAATAACATGTGCTGCTAAATCATCTGGCCTAACACTTTTTAATGCTCCTTTGTATCGACCTATTGGTGTTCTTACTGCATCTACAATTACAACTCGCTTCATACTTTTTACCACCTTTTTTCTTCATTTGTTTTCTATTAAACAATTAAAATTAATTGTTTTTCATGAAGATCATAGATTCATATGAGGAAGTTCAATCTTCTTAGGTTGACCAAAAAATTATATTTTTGATTCTTTTATCAATTAAAATATCTATTGATCGTATCTTCATATCAGTTTTCGGTGGATATTTATTCCATTGGCATCGTTTATGTTGTTACATGACTTATCCTTGTTCATATAATAAGATTATAGTTCGAATAATATGATTATTATGTTTTATAAGTATATTACATTTTATAATCGTAAATACATAATGTCAATCTATGCTGATTATTCTTAATATTGTTTTTATTTTTTAAAATTGAATCTCTAGTAATAGAGTCGTTATTACCCGGTTTGAAAATTTAATGAAAAATGCAAACATCATTTGTTACAGAATAATATATTAAGTTATAATGCATAATGAAAGGGAGAATTAAACTAAATCCATTCAATTTTCATGATTTGTAAGGGTTTTCTTCCTTTGATTTTTCATACATAGATAGATTTTCATACTTATTTTGATTTTTATTGGAGGCGGATCGTATGAAAGCTGAAGAAGTCACAATTGCACGAGAACGAATGAAAGGAAATGTTCATGTTACGCCACTCGATTATTCAAAAACATTTTCGGATATATCAGATAATGATGTATATTTAAAGTTGGAAAATATGCAAAAGACAGGTTCTTTTAAAGTACGTGGTGCTTATAATAAAGTATTTTCTTTATCTGATGAAGAATTGAAGAAAGGTGTAATCGCAGCCTCAGCTGGAAATCATGCACAAGGTGTGGCTTATGCAAGTCAAAAGTTAAATGTACCATGTACAATTGTAATGCCAGAAGGCGCTCCAATTAGCAAAGTTCAAGCTACCTTAGGATACGGTGCTAAGGTTGTTCAACAAGGGAAATATTTTGATGAGGCGTTGGCTCATGCTATCCATTTACAAAAGGAAACAGATGCTACATTTATACATGCCTTTGATGATGAAGCCATTATTGCTGGACAAGGAACTGTTGGATTAGAAATTTTAGAACAATTACCAGACGTCGATGCAATTGTAGTCCCTATCGGGGGCGGTGGATTAATAGCAGGAATTGCATTAGCTGTAAAAGAAAAAAATCCTCATATTAAGATATATGGTGTTGAAGCGAAAGCATGTCCTAGTATGAAACGATCTCTTGAGTCACAACAACCAGAAATAGTTGAAACTACACCAACGATGGCAGATGGTATTGCAGTAGCAAAGCCAGGACTCATTACCTATGAAATCGTACAAAGATATGTTGATGATATTTTTCTTGTCGATGAAATGGAGATCGCTCGAACGATGCTTATGCTTTTAGAAAGAAATAAATTGATGGTTGAAGGCTCTGGTGCAACATCACTTGCTTCCCTTCTTTATAAAAAAATTCCTTTAAAAAATAAGAAAGTAGTTTCCGTTTTAAGCGGTGGCAATGTTGATATGAATTTTATATCGCGAATTATTGAACGGGGATTAGTTGAATCTGGTAGATTTGCTACCTTTTCTATTATCATTAAAGATAAGCCGGGCGCACTACAAAATTTATTAGCACATATTTCTAAACTTGATGCAAATATTAAAACAATTAATCAAAATCATGTCGGAATCGATATTTTCCCTGGATTTGCTAAAATAATTGTCACTCTCGAAACAAAAAACCAAGAACACATTGAGCTAATACAGAAAACATTAATAAATAAAGGTTATGAGGTCAATTTAAATCCTTATTAAAAAATGGTTATCATGCACTCTTGCGTGTAAACAATTAAAATGTAAAACCGTTTAGAAACGTCTATTTTTTTATAATTTATAATAAGACCAGATTGAATTAATTTACCGAATAAATCTGGTCTTCATTATTATTTATGTTATTTATTGATACATCACTTCGAGTTGTCTTTGTATTTCTTCATTTTCAAGATATTCATCATATGTCATTTATTTATCAATAGACCTTTTGACTAAACGAACGTTTGATTAGTTTGTTGCTTAGTTAATGATTTATTGAGATAAAAAATTTAAATTTCATCATGGTAAAGGATGAGTTTTGGAATTTTATATTACGTTTTAAGGAGAAATTATAAATTGGTGACCAAGTCGTCCACACCATATACATTCCTAAAAATATTACGGAGGACAAATGAATATAAATTCCAAATTTGATATTTTATAATATTAATATAGTAGATGAAAAATGTAGGAATGATTAAACTCCATCATTCTTCACAGTAAAATGTGCGTCCTCCTTTTCATTATTATTAACATTTTTGCTAATCAAAAAACTCCATATGTGGCTTATCTGTTCGATAGTAGTCGAGTCGATCTTGTAAAGTACCAGTATGAAATTCAAATTTGTGACCATCTGGATCTGTAAAGTAAATGGATTTTTTATCTTTTTCATGTCTAGGTCTACTTGGCAAAATATGAACACCTAAATCTAATAATCTTTGATAAATAGAATCAAACTCAGATTCATCAATTGAAAAAGCAATATGGGTGTATGATTCATGTATTTCATTACGGGAAATGTCCTTTTCTACATTGAGTGCTAACCATATTCCATTCAAATCGAAATATGCTGTAGTCCTTCCTTTTACTAATAATTTTGCACCAAATACTTTTTGATAAAATTCTATTGATCGGTCTAAATTTGAAACAGAAAACAGTAAGTGATTAAGACCTTTCACAATGGACATATATAACCACCCTTTCCTTAATTATATTATTAGAAAAGTTTTTGTTATTTGATCAGCTATTTTACATCACGTAAAATAAACGTAATGAAGTTTGATAACATCATTTTGAAAAATAATATTTATATTAAGGGGATGATCAACATAATCACTGTAAAAGATGTTAAAGATGCAAGGGAAAGAATTTATGATATAGCTCATGAAACACCAATTCTATTATCGGAACAGCTCTCAAAAAGATGTGGAAATCAAATCTTTTTAAAATCCGAACACTTGCAGAAAACAGGTTCATTTAAAATTCGCGGTGCTACTAATAATGTAAAACAAGCCATTCAAAAGGGTGCCAAACATGTAACGACAGCTTCTTCTGGTAATCACGGACAAGCCGTTAGTTACGTTGCGAAAAAATATGATATACCTGCTACCATTGTCGTTCCTGAAAATATCAATAACAGTAAATTAAATGCTATTCAAGCTTATAATGGTCATGTTGAAAAATGTGGGACAACTTCTGCTGAACGTTTACCTCGAGCCAAAGAAATCGCTGTTGAAAATAACGGAGTTTATATTGCTCCTTATGATGATCCATATACAATTGCTGGACAAGGAACTGTTGGATTGGAAATTTTAGAACAAGTCGACAAGATTGATGCAATTGTTGTACCAATTGGTGGTGGCGGTCTACTATCCGGCATTTTGACAGCAGTAAAAGAAACAAACCCAAACATACAAGTTATCGGGGTTGAGCCGGAATTAGCCAACGATACGTATCTATCAATACAAAATAAAAAAATTACTCCAATTACAGGTACTACCACAATTGCAGATGGACTAAGAAGTAACCAGCCTGGTGACTTAACTTTTCCTATTATAATGAAATATTTAGACGATCTAATTCTTGTTAGTGAAGATGAGATCCGTTACGCATTCAGTTTTGTTTTAGAACGTATGAAACAATTAATTGAACCATCTAGCGCTACCACCATTGCTGCCGTTATGTTTAATAAATTAAACCAAAAAGGGAAAAACATTGTCACAGTCATCTCTGGCGGAAATGTAGACATTGGAAACATTCAAGAATTATTACTCACAAGTAATTAATTCATACCGTCGTTTTTTAAATTTAGGAGTCTAATAGTACAAAATGTGAATTTATTAGACTCTCTATCTTCATTAGATAACTCTTTTCCACCATTAATTATCTCTCCCTTATATTCTTTATATAATCGGATTTTGTAATTGAGTAGTAAAGAGTTATCGCTTCCTTATTGTTCAACAACTTCAATTTTTGCTTTTTTTGAAAACGATATATAAAACCACATTTCTCACATACTCTTTTCGAATTATGATTAGAATCAAAATGGCCACACCAAATTATATCTAAATTTAAAATTTCAAAACCATATTGTATAACCCGATTCACTGCCTCTGGAATCAACCCCCTCCCCCAATATTTCGGATTTAAAACGTAACCGATTTCTCGTTGCTTCAAATCTACTAAATTTTCGTCTGGTTTGCGTTCATGAAGACCGATACTTCCAATTACTTTATTTTCCTCCTTTAAGACGACAGCATATGTATCATTCTCTTGTATAAACAATTTAATCACTTCTTTACTTTCCTCTTCATTTTTATGGGGCGGCCAGCCGGCATTCGGACCGACAAAATCACTTTTAGCATATTCATACAGATCCTTACTATCCGATATTTTCCATTCCCTTAATATTAACCTTTCTGTAGTTAATGTTTCCATGTTTTCACCTCAATTCATCTATTCATAACTAAATAGACCAATTCGTCTACCGTTTTTTCAGCCATTAACGAAATATATTGGATGTGTTGAAATTTA
>CADBNU010000159.1 GCA_902796085.1 Heyndrickxia coagulans | reverse complement strand
TTTTTTATTGGACAAAGAGGAAAGGTACTAACTGAATCCATCATCAAATATAATGAAAAAAGAATAGAATTGTAGGTGATGAAACTGGAAAAACAAAAAAGTAAGTTTCGATGGATTGTATTTATATCCGTTTTATTCACTTATCTGATTATGTCTGTTCAACGTACTGCACCTGGATTAATTACGGATCAACTAATGGTAGAATATCAATTAACTGCATCTACAGTAGGCATTCTAGCAAGTATCCATTTTTTTATTTTTACCAGTTTACAAATCCCAATGGGCATCCTTGTCGACCGTTATGGACCAGATCGAATATTATTTATTGGTTCATTATTAACAGGAATCGGTATATCGATATATAGTTGCAGTCCGAATGAGTATATTTTGCTTTTTGCAAGAGTGCTAACAGGGACTGGTGATGCAACAGTTTGGATATCTATTGTTTTAATATTAAGTGAATGGTTTCAGAAAAATGAATTTACTAGAATAATCGGTTTCGCTGGCATGACAGGAAGTATCGGATTCTTAATGGCAACGGTACCCTTGTCTGCTTGGATTGATCATAATGGATGGCGTATTCCATTTTTTACGATTGGAATATTGTTAGTCCTTTGTTTTATCACACTATACTTCGTATTGTTTAAACTACCAGCTCAACTTTTGTTAAAAAATACAATTGATAATGAAAGAACCATACGAGAAGGGCTTTTACAGCAATTAAAGAGAGTTTTCACAAATCGTCAAACGCTCGCTTTATTTTTTTGCCATTTTGGTATTGTTGGTGGGTTTATTGGTTTTATTTCTTCTTGGGCAGTTCCTTTTGGTATAGAGATATACGGGATGAGTCGTTCTGAAGCTAGTCAAATGATAATGACTGGCTTATTCGGAGCCATCTTCGGTGCGCCTTTGGCAAGTTGGCTCTCAAGTCGATTAGGTACAATTAAGCAACTATACGTATTTATACATATTTTAGTTGTAAGTAGCTGGTTTGTTTTTTTAATATTTAGAGGTCAACCGCCTATTATTCTCTTATACTTTTTATTTATTCTTATCGGTTTTGGGTTTGGCTCAAGTGTCCTAACGTTTGCCATTGTCAGAAAACATTTTTCAATCTACGATTCTGGTGTCGTATCAGGTGTTGCGAATACGGGGGGATTTTTAAGTGCCGTTTTATTACCAACTATATTTGGCACCATTTTAGGATATTTCCAACAGACGACAGACCATTTAACCCATGGGTATTTTGTAGCTTTTATTTCTCCAGTCATCTTTTCTCTATTAGGATTAATAGGTATATGTTTTGTTAGAGAAAAAGAAATGTCGACAGACAAGTAAGATGTTAGAACGACCATTTATTTTTTTGTATTCTCTTAATCAATCAACTTTACATTGTATATTTGTTTTTGTATCATTTATATAAAATTAGGAATATTCAATTATTAAAGGGTGGGATAAAGGATGGAGGAATCGCTTCGTCAACTCGTCTATTCAAGAAAGAAATGGCTTTTTCCAACTTTTTTTATAGGATTATTGATTTATTTTTGCCTTCCTTTATCACTCATTTTTATACCTGATGTCATGAATAAACCAAGCTTTTTTTTTAATCTCCCTTGGGCTTGGGTCTTTGCGTTAATACAAATTCCAATGACATGGTTGTTTTGTGGCATTTATGACTGGAAAGCAAAAAAATATGATCAAAAGCTTGAGGAAATTAAAGGGGAGAATTTGGAGTGAACCCAACCTATTTTCTATTGTTAATTTATATCATTGTATGTACATTAATTATTACATATTGGGCAGCAAAACGCAGTGGAACGACAAAGCAGTATTATATAGCAAGTGGTACCTTGACAGGTTATCAAAATGGAATGGCGATTTCCGGTGATTTTATTAGCGCTGCATCATTCCTTGGTGTTGTTGGGATGATTGCTATTCGTGGATATGATGGCTTTTTGTATTCGATCGGCTTTTTAGTTTCTTATATTGTTGTATTATTTCTCGTTAGCGAACCTGTTCATCGTTTAGGAAAATATTCCCTTGGAGATGTTGTATGTACAAGATTTCCGAGTCAAACGATGCGTTTTATGATGGCTTTTTGTACATTTATTATCTCTATTCTTTATATGATTCCGCAGCTAGTGGCATCGGGTTTCTTGTTACGATTACTTTTAGATATAGATTATTCTCTATCAGTTTTTGTTATCGGGACGATTATGACAATCTATGTCGTATTTGGTGGCATGGTTGCCACATCATGGGTACAAATCATTAAAACTGTACTGCTTATGTCAGGTACTTTTTTGCTTACCCTCATTGTTTTTTCCCATTTTAATTGGGATCTGTCGAACCTTTTAAGTAGAGTGAAAGAAGGAACACCGCTTGGAGAACAATTTTTTTTACCAGGACATTTATATCATAACTCATTGGAGTTCTTATCTTTACAGTTATCTTTAGTATTAGGTACGGCTGGCCTCCCACATATTTTAATGCGTTTATTTACTGTAAGAAATACGGCTGAAGTTCGTAAGTCACTCCTTAGTGCTACTTGGATCATTGGTTTGTTTTATTTTATGACGCTTGTCCTAGGATTTGGCACAGTAGCACTCTTAGGTTATGACCAATTGATTGCAAAAGATCCAACAGGGAATTTAGCAGCACCATTACTTGCAAGCGTCGTTGGCGGCGACTTTTTATTAGCCTTTGT
>CADBNU010000158.1 GCA_902796085.1 Heyndrickxia coagulans | reverse complement strand
CTTACACATTCATATATATAATTTCTGAAATACAAAATAAATGTACAGGGCTTGTATTAAAATAGAGTTTAAGAATAAGGGAAGCAATTATTCATATAAGGAAGGAATATCTAGCAAAGCAGTTGAGAATGAGGATCCACCTGAATAATAGAAGGATTTTTACGAAAGTCCGCCTATGAACTCATCTTTGAAAGACAGACAGCTATTACTGATCATTCACTTAAAGTTTAATCGCCTCCGCTAAGGAAATAATGGTAATATAGATTTTACAAAAAAGAATAGGTTATTTAATAGATGAATATGAAGGTTGAAAAAAATCTATTTATACTCTTCTAAAGCTAGATCAAATACTTTTATTCTACTTGCTTTGTATGGGGTTAACATAGTCTCCGTTAAGATAAAGGAAGGAAATTGATTGGTGGTTTTTCTCAATTGACTTAACAAACTAAAACATATCAATTCTACTATTAATCTACATTCTAAATAGAATAATTGCTAAACTAAATATGGAATGGTATCAATTACAAAATATGATATAAATGTTCCGTAACGTATATGTTTTATAATAAAAAAGGCAAAATTTAATTAGAAAACCAAAAGGGTCGTCCAAAAAGATATACATAGTAGATTTTTCGTTTGGAATGACGGATGCACATCCATTTAGCACGACCTTAGTGCCTAACAAGCATTTTGCAAAAAGTCTTTAAGCTCGTATGCATGACGCATATGCTTTCCTTATAAAAAATAATTTGACCGTTTCCAACGGACTTTGAGTAAGCTTCATTAATTTTTAAAAGTGAAACATTTTTCCGAGTCACAGCCATTCCTTACTTCAATTTAAGTATTATAGACTTATTGGACAACCCTTCTTATAGGTACATCTTTAAAGAATGAAAGCAATTAAACATGAATATACGGCAAGAAAAAAATTTCCATAGAGATGATAAATGGTTAATCTTGACTATACATGTGCCATATATATGCAGATAACTTTTTTATATCGGATTCTAATTCCGTATCGACAAATTCGTCAATCAATGCTTTTAATAATGCATTCATTACAACCGAACGCTTTTTGGTATTGTTTAACTCGTCTAATACCGCTTCTACTACTTGTTGTTGGCTATTTTGAAGATTCATGTTTATAATTTTATCAAGTTGGACATAAATAATTTCTTTATTCATCGGCATTTTAGTTGTATGTAAATCCAGAAAAGCCTTTAATTTATCATAATCTAAAATAGACGTGTTTCCATTGATTAAACTGTCAATGATCTTGGTTAAATAATGCACGGTTTGTTTTGAAATATTAAACGATTGAGCTGATTTTTGATTAATAAGTTTAGACATAAAGGAAAGGTGTTGGTGCATCCCATAATAGATGATAGAGGCTTCAAATGCATATCTTCTTATCTCTTCACCATAAATTTCAATTAATCGTGTACTAAACCACTCTAATTCTGCCAAACGTTGTCTTAATACTAAATTCTTCAGCTCTTTTTTACCACTATGTAGCAATTGTTGAAATAATATGTCTAATCCACGCTTTCGATTGATTTGAGATAGTATCCCAACCTGCTCCGCAAGGACCATCACATCTTTTGGATTTTTCCCAATCATTAACTCCGCACGCAACAAAGTAGCATCATAACGAGCCAGTTCAAGAATTACTTCGATACACTCTGTCTTAGAAGAAAAATAATTGTAAAATGTTCCCTTTGAAATGCCTGCACAGTTAATAATATCTTGAATCGATGTATTCTCTATCCCTTTTTCTACAAATAAAGCAAGGGCATGTTCCGCTATTTGTTTTTTACGTTTTTGCATTGTAGCCTCCTTTATTCATGATATATGTCATTATACCTTATGGAAGCGGTATTATAAATATTTTTATACTTTATGTATATTTTTGTTGAAAAAATTAAACTAACTGTATAAAATAATTCGAGTAACTAAACATTTTTCTTATCAAAGGAGACTAATGGATGACTACAAATAAAATTGATAAAAAGCCTCCATATTTAATGATAGCAATATTATTTTTTGGTGCATTTATCTCATTCCTAAACAACTCTCTATTAAATGTTGCACTACCAACAATTATGGTAGACTTTGAAAAAGACTATGCAACCGTGCAATGGTTGGCAACTGGATACATGTTGGTGAGTGGTATATTAATCCCGGCTTCAGCATTTTTAATTACACGTTTTAAAAACCGTCATTTATTTATTACAGCAATGTCCCTTTTTACTTTAGGTACAGCATTAGCAGCTTATGCTCCTAATTTTGGTTTACTTTTAACTGGTCGAATGATTCAAGCAGCAGGTTCTTCTGTAATGGGACCATTATTAATGAACATCATGTTGGTTAGCTTTCCTCGTGAAAAACGTGGAACAGCCATGGGCGTTTTCGGTTTAGTTATGATTACAGCTCCAGCAATTGGTCCAACGTTATCAGGCTATATTGTTGAGCATTGGGACTGGCGTTTATTATTCGAAATGATTTTACCATTTGCCATAATCAGCTTAATATTAGCCATTTGGAAGTTAGAAAATATTATGGAGACACGTCATACGACTCTTGATTACCTCTCTGTTGTATTATCAATTCTGGGGTTCGGTGGCGTATTATACGGTTGTTCAACTGCAAGTAATGATGGCTGGACAGATGTAAAAGTACTTACGACGTTAATCTTCGGAGGATTAGGTATTATTTTGTTCATTATTCGTCAATTACGTTTAGAAAACCCTTTATTAGACTTACATGTATATAAATATCCAATGTTTGCATTAGGTAGTATCATTTCAATGGTCATTACTGCAGCAATGTTTTCAGGTATGATTCTAACACCTGCTTACGTACAAAGTGTGCGTGGTATATCACCACTTGATTCAGGATTAATAATGTTACCAGGTGCAATTGTTATGGGAATTATGTCGCCGATCACAGGTAAACTATTTGATAAATTTGGCCCTCGTGTTTTAGCATTTATTGGTATAAGCATTACTGCATATTCTACTTATTTATTATCAGGAATGGATTTAGAAACTACAAAAACGACAATTGTCTTAATGTATACATTACGTATGTTTGGGATGTCAATGGTTATGATGCCGATTATGACTAATGGGTTAAACCAATTACCAACACGTTTAAATCCACACGGTACAGCGATAAACAACACCGTTCAACAAGTAGTTGGTTCAATCGGTACGGCGTTATTTGTTACATTAATGAATTCTGTTGCAACCAATAAAGGCGAGGAATTATTGGAAGCTGCGAAAGAGGCAAATCCTGAAAAATTACAAGACCAAACATTTTTAATTGGAATTCAGCAACAAGCTTTACTTGAGGGAATTCAAATATCATTTTTGGTAGCAACAGGTGTTACAATTCTCGCGTTAATATTAAGCATTTTCTTAAAACGTGTTAATGTCAATAGCCAACATACACAACAAATAACAAAATAAAATATTCCTAATATGAGGCAAGTGGTAAACGACTGTTTTGTCACTTGCCTTCTTCTGTCTCTATTTCATTTGAGAAATAGCATTGAATAGGGAAGAAATAATAACATTAAAGATTTATGGTGTTTCTTTTATAAAGGAATCCAGCAACTCCACCAATTGAAGGAGCAAAGGAGTTAACTGTGGCAGATATACGTGCGATCCAAAAAGAACATTAAATTAAATAAGAAATGAAAATCTTATGTTTGGCTAGTCCTTTGTGATGAGACCAGATACTAGTTTTTGATGATTAAGAATCACCTTTTCCTTGAGATGTTGTGTACAAAAACTTGACGTAGATCCAAAACTTTACAAAATATAAAGCATCCTGACTTTGAATTGAATGATTCAAAGAACTGGATGCTTTTTCATTATTCAAAGCAATATCTAATGGAGGAAGAAAATGATTTTTTACATACTTAACAAAAACATATTTGATAAATTTGAATACCATTATATTAAGCTACATCACTATTTAAAAGGAAGGAGCAAACGATGTGTCCCTACCGAATTTATCAGATCGTATACTTTCCCTTCACCTAGATTGGGATCGTGTACTAAATGTACTTCTTGCTTCAATTGCTCTGGAGAAAATTCGCTTGGCAGACATTATTAATGGAGAGGGAGAAAAAATTCAACATGCTATTGGGACCAAACAGGAACTAAAAATTGACGATATGTTAGCGATAAATAGCAATGTTAAAGACACATTGAAGCTAATAGTGAAGAATGAGTTACTAATGGACAACAAATTAAAAGAAGTCCTTGATATCCTTTCAAAAACTTAGAACGCCATTGATAAATTTATAATTTTTGTACCAGCATCAGTCAAATTATACACATCATAATAATTCCACTTAAATTTTTAAATCTTTTACCTCTGCTGATATTGAATCTTGATAAGTGCAACCATTCACGGTCTTTACACCACTCACAACAAAAAACATCCACTTCCATGTTTTATTGTCCGATGGGTCAAAAATAGGCATATATTTATAACATTTTCAATTTGTTCGAATAGATTAAGAATAACATGTATGTCTTTGCTTCCTCTTTGTCAATAACCGTCTTACGCTCAGTTAAATGTAAAGGAAAGGAGAAGCGGTATGTCTCAACCAAATTTACCAAATATTACACCAAATATCACCCTCTCCAGAAATGATGTAGTTAATCTGTTGCTAGCCTCTATTGCGATGGAAGAGCTTGGTTTGGCTCATATTATAAATGCGGAAGGAGAAAAAGTTCAAGCTGTTCTAGGGACAATCCCCGGAGTACCTCCGTTAAGTCCTGCTACAACTTTAGAAGACATTTTAACAATCAACGAAAGTGTTCAAAATACACTGGCAATGGCTATAAAAAATGAATTACTCTTAGATAGCAAGTTAAAAAAAATAGCTGATATTACAGGGAATGGAATCATTGGACCAACGGGACCTCCTGGACCGACCGGACCTGCGGGACCTCCTGGACCTACAGGACCAACGGGGCCTGCTGGGCCTCCTGGACCAACCGGACCGACGGGGGTATTTGATCCGGATCAAGAATTATTCTTTGTTGAAGGTACAACTGGTGATGTAGCAACAATGCAGTTAGGAGACACCATAACTTTTAACTCTTCAACCTTGGAAATTAATGTAACGGATGGATCTGCAACTGTAGATATTGAGTTAGTGAACATTCCAACCGGACCGACGGGGCCAACAGGACCAACCGGACCGACCGGACCAACCGGACCAACCGGACCAACCGGACCAACCGGACCAACCGGACCGACTGGACCGACCGGACCAACCGGACCAACCGGACCAACTGGACCAACCGGACCAACCGGACCGACGGGGCCTACCGGACCAACCGGACCAACGG